>CANCCE010000104.1 GCA_947374505.1 Comamonadaceae bacterium
AGCCAGATGCCTGGCAATGAGCCGATCAACAGCTTGCCCAACAGCGGCCAGTCGACCGATCCAAGAGAGGCATGACCCAAGCCCGCCACCAAGGTCAATGGCACAGCATAAGCGATGTCGGCCGCAACAATCCGCGGCAGCGGTAGCTGCGGATAGAGCAGCATCAGCGCCGTCACACCGATCGCACCGGCACCCACAGAGGTCAGGGTGACCAGGGTTCCGATCACTGTGCCAAACAAAATCGGCAGACTCCAGTGGCTTGGTCGCGTGGCTTCAGCTAATTGCTCACCGGCAATTTGGCGGGGGATTTTTTTACCTTGAATGGCTTTGTAAAGAGTGGCAAAGGCCGTGAACAACAAGGCCAGGCCCAGTGTCATCGTCATGGTTTTTTGGACGGCCTGGCTGGCAGGGCCTAACTCGTTGAGGACATACAGCGTCACCAGCGCTGCTGGAATGCTGCCCATGCTGAGTGCCCCGACCAACCGCCAGGGGACGGTCCGTTGTCGTGCCAAGCTAACAGTGCCACCCATTTTGGTGAAAGCCGCAAACAGCAAGTCAGTGCCGATGGCCAAATGTGGCTTGATGCCAAAACCGAAAATCAACAGCGGCGTCATCAAAGAACCACCACCGACGCCCGTCAGGCCGACAATCAGGCCGACAGCGAAGCCGGCAAAAATAAACGCAAAATCATGCATAGAGAGCCACTATAAAAGAGCGCCTCATGAATTCAAACGACAGTTTTCTTCTTCGCTTATGCGCATAAGCTTATTCAAAATATCGATATCGACTGGCCAGAAGTGATTGCGCCAACCGTTTTTCAATCGGTAAGGGTTCGGCGTGCAGCCAGGCGGCCAGAAGCTCACCGCAGAGGACGGCAAAACTCAGTCCTCTGGCACCCAGAGCTGTGCACACCCACAAGCCTGGGAGGGTGGCTTCGTCCAGCGGTCCGATGATGGGTAGCCTGTCGGGCGAAACACAGCGTATGCCGGCCCAAGCTTGGCTTTCGTCGAACGATCCCTTTAAAGCCTCTGCCGTTTGCGGTAGCAGTTGTTGCAGTCGTGCATAGATGTCTCGCCGATCCTTGACTTTGATGTCGGGGTTGTTGTTGTCTCGCTCGAAGGTCGCACCCATGAGCCAGCTGTTTTTGTTGTCCTTACCGCTAAAGGCCGGGATGAAGCTGCCATGGCCGTTGACGGGGACGGGCGGCATGGCCTGAGCATCCGTGACCAGCCCCCAAGCGACCTGGCCGCGAATCGGTTGCAGCGGTAATTGCAAGCGAGTATTGGCTAATCCGGCGCTTTCAAAACCTGCGGCCAAGACCACCAGTTCAACTTCGGCCAAGCATTCACCGTGGGTGTCGAGCACTTGCCAAAGAGCGTCGGGGTTCGAGGTTGTCGCGCGCTGCAAGCGTGAGACTTTGACGCCGTAGTGCTGGCGGATGCCGGATGTCTTTAACAGGGCCTCGACCAGTCGCTTCGGTTTGATCCAGCCGCCAGAGGCATGCCAAAGGGCCGGGTTAACTTCGGATGTCGCCTGTCGCAACGTGAGGCCTGTGGCTGCTTGAAGCAAGTTATTTTCACCGGGTCCTGCAAGCCGACTCCAATGCTCGCCGGCGGGAGGCCAATGATTCGGCAGGCCACCGCTGGCGACAAACTTGCGTTGCAGGACACCGCTGGCTTGCCAGTCAACATTGGCTGACAGCTGCGTGTTCGCGACTTGCCATGTTGCCCTTAGTCCGTTTCGGGTTAAGCGCGACAGCAAGCTGTCGTCGGGTGACGTGTGCGGTGCCAACATGCCGGCCGGCAGTGCCGAAGCGCCACCCGCGGCAGATTCGAGTGCGTCGAGCACCGTCACTTGCCAGCCGCGCCGCGCCAGACTGGCGGCGCAGGCAGCGCCTGCCAAGCCAGCACCAATGACAACGCAGCGGTTGGCTAAACGGGACTTTGGCTTGTGGGGTTCTGTTGCTTTTTTGGGCTTCCAGAACGGATTAAAGCGCGCTTGCAGATACTCCCCGTGGGCAGCAAGCCCGGGTGTCCTGGTGACCTCAAAGCCGGCTTGGCTGAGACTCTCGACCGTGCTACTCAGCGCTGTTAAGCAGACCAAACGGGTGCCGCGGCGGCAGCAGCGTGCCACGGCTTTCAGGGCGTGAGTGTCCCAAAGGTTTGGGTTGTGCGGCGGGTTGAAGTCGTTCAGGTAAACAGAGTCAGCTTCAAAAGACTGTTCTTTGAGCAGCGCTTTGGCATCGCCAACGCCAAGCGTTAGCAATACATTTCCGCTTTCAAACACCAAGCGGTGAAAACCGGGAAGCAAGCCTTGCCACTGTCCGCACAGTTGAATAGCCAGGGGCAACAAGTCGGGATGCTGGGCGGCCTCGTGCATGAGATTTTCCGCACTGACAGGGCAAGCCTCTGTCGAGACGAAATGGATCAGTTTTGGGCGTTGCGGGTCAATCTTCCAAGCACGCCATGTGGCCAAAAAATTGAGGCCGAGCCCGAATCCGGTCTCGAGCACTCGCCATTCCTGTTGGCCGGTCCAAGCTTCGGGCAGGCCGCAGCCTTGCAAAAAAACTTGCCGGACCTGCGTCACAAAACATCAAGGGGCTGGTGGAACGTAGCCTGCAACAGCATCTGCGCCATCGCCAAAAAAATGTTTTTCCATTTGCCGGGCCAAGTATTGGCGAGCACGCAGATCGGCCAGATTCAAGCGGTTTTCGTTGACCAGCATGGTCTGCTGTTTCATCCATTCGGCCCAAGCGACCTTGCTGACTTCTTCCCATAAACGCTTGCCCATAGGGCCCGGGTAAGGAGGGAAATCCAAGCCTTCAGATTCCGTGCCGAGTTTGATGCAGTTAACCATCCGTGCCATATGAGTTGTCCTTCGCGGAGTTCGCTATTGAAAAGAATGCCAATGAGAAGACGGCCTAGCCAACAGATGAACTGTCGACCGGACTCTGGCCATGATTATCTTTCAAGCCACAAACCCTCTTGATGAGCCTGCTGAATTGGGCCCTGCATAAGGGCAATGACATCTGCTGTGACGGTGAATCATCTTTGAGCGGTAAAATAAACACCAAAGAAAAGAAAAAACGACGTCATCGGGTCGCAGCTGCTAACCGATAAGCATTCTCCGTGCTGCTCGTCAATCGAAGTTCGCCGACAGCTGAAAAGCAGGCGAGACAAGTCATAGAACGCGCTATGCGCCAACCGGAAAAAGGTAACGCCAGTGGCAAGATCTGAAACAAAAACGGCCGTCCTTCCAGATGGTCTTCGTTATAAATCCAAAGTATCAGGTTCGCCTTTCGTGGCGACCACCTCCTTTGGGAGTGCGACCATGTCGTGCTTCATGTGTGGCAAACACCGTCCGCGCTCCATGATGGGGACCCGCAAGGTGTTGGGCAAAGCCCAAGCCGTTTGCGCACCCTCTTGCAAGGGGCTGGACGAGTTGCTCAGCAACCCGCCAACTTAAGCTCCTGAGGGCTGCCTTTGCGCCGGCATCCCTCAGTGTGTCGTTCTGACAAAATCTTCCCAAATGCTGGGCAAGCTCAGTTAAATAATCGGCAACGAATGAACATGTTTTTGACGAAAAACACGGCATTTCCACGCAGAGTACTGGCATTGATCTGCTTCGGGTCTATGGCTATGCTGGCTTTCGGCTTGTACTTGCAGCACATTGTTGGGCTCGAGCCCTGCCCCATGTGTATTGTCCAACGTTATGCATTGGTGCTGGTGGCGTTGCTTGCTGGATTGACCGCCATATTCTCTGGTCGTGCAACCCTGATGTGTGGTTCAGGTTTCTTGTTTCTGATCGCCGGTTTCGGCGCTTTTGTAGCTGTTCGCCAAAGCTGGCTGCAGTGGTTTCCGCCTGAGCTTGCCTCCTGCGGGCGAGACTTCTACGGCATGATTGAAACGTTTCCGCTGCAGCGCGTGATCCCCATGATTTTCAAGGGCAGCGGCGATTGCAGCAAGGTTGACTGGACTTTTCTGGGCCTGTCCATTGCTAACTGGTCTTTTCTGTCTTTTGTCTTGATCAGCTGGGTCGTTGCGGCTTTGATATTCCGGCTTGCAAGGAAGCGCGTGCGCTGAAGCGGGTGTGTCTCAGAAGGCAGGAGTTCACACCAAGCCCTTGTCGGGAAATTAGAGGTAGCGGTTAGGGTTGGGCCACCGTCGGCTTCAACAACTTGCGCCATCGCACAATTTCTTCACGAATCATGGTGTCGAACTCTTGCGGAGTCGAGACGCGGATTTCACCATCGATGACCTCAAGGCGCTTAGCGACTTCTGGGTGGGCCAAACTGGTGCGCAACGCCAGATTCATTTTTTCGACGACCTCTTTGGGTGTGCCTGCGGGCGCCAGCATTCCCCACCAGACGACGGCGTTGAATCCCTTGACGCCTTGTTCCGCAATGGTCTTCACGTCGGGGGCTGAGTGCAATCGCTTGAGGCCCGAAGAAGCGAGTACCTTGACTCGTTTGCTCTCTGCAAAGGGTCTGATTTGCGACATACCTGTGAAAATCAGGTCGACGTGGCCGGCGGCAACGTCGTTCATGGCCGGCCCTGCGCCGCGATAGGGTACGGTCATGAGGCTGATGCCCGTTGCGTCCTTGAACTGCTCAGCCGCAAGATGCGATGCAGAACCCTCACCTGAGGTTGCCGCACTGACCTTCCCCGGGTTCTTTTTTGCATAGGCAATCAGTTCAGGAATCGAATTCACGTCGAGCGTTGAACGTATGGCCATGCCGAATGGATAGGTGATCACCAACGCGATCGGCGCAAAGTCGTCCGGCGTTTTGAACGGGAGATTCGGCAGCAGGGTGGGATTGGTCGACAAGCCGGTGCTCGTGAAGAGTAGCGTGTAACCGTCCGGATTCGCCTTGGAAACGTAATCAGTCCCCGCCGCTGTATTACCCCCGCCGCGGTTTTCGATGATGACCGGCTGCTTCAGTACTTCTGATAATTTTTCAGACCAGGCGCGCACGATGAAGTCGCCACCACCGCCAGCCGCAAACGGCACCACAATCCGAACCGGACGATTCGGGTAGATTTCCGCTGCTGCGGTACTGAGGAAAGCCGCAGCCAGCCACACGGCCAAAAAAGTTCCGAAATTCAAACGCTTCATTGCAAGGGTCTCCACTTTGTCTCTGATCATTTTTACACTTTAGCATCGCAACACTCGTCAACCATGTGCGATTGACTGCCCAATCAAGGATGAAGGATTTTCACCAGCACCTGACTTTTTCGGTTCAGGTTGTATTTACGCTTGCGTGCTTCAGGCAGCCAGTCCGTCTCCACCGGCTTGAAGCCACGCTTGAGGAACCAGTGCATGGTCCGGGTGGTGAGCACGAAAATGCTTTGCAGACCCATGGCGCGGGCACGCTGTTCGACCCGTTTGAGAATGCGTTCGCCGTCACCTTGACTTTGGCTATGCGGTGAGACTGTCAGTGCCGCCATCTCGCCGGTTTTAGATTCAGGGTAAGGGTAGAGGGCGGCACAACCAAAGATCACGCCGTCATGCTCAATCACGGTGTATTGACCCGCATCGCGCTCAATCTCGGTGCGGTCGCGTTTGACCAACGTGCCGTCTTTTTCATATGGTTCGATCAATTGCAAAATGCCACCGACGTCGTCCACCGTGGCTTCGCGCAGGCTCTCTAGTTTTTCATCGATCACCATGGTGCCGATACCGTCGTGCACATAGATTTCCAGCAGCACCGAGCCATCGGTGGCGAAAGGCAAGATGTGGCTGCGCTCAACGCCGTGTTGGCAGGCTTTCACGCAATGCTGCAGGTAAAAGGCGGTGTCGCTTGGCTGCTGGGCGTTTGGCAAGTCTGCCAACAATTTTTTGGCCGCAGCCAAAGGGAGTTCGGTGTCAATTGGGTTGTCATCGCTTTCAGGCTCGGACGGGTTCATGCGAAGGCCCGGAATCTCGGTTAAAAAGATCAGTTTGTCGGCCTTCAGCTCTATCGCTACGCTGGTTGCAACTTCTTCCATGGTCAGGTTGAAGGCTTCGCCGGTGGGCGAAAAACCGAACGGTGACAGTAACACCATCGAGCCGAATTCAAGCGTCTGCCTGATCCCCACCGTGTCGACTTTCCGGACCAGACCCGAATGCTTGAAATCTATGCCGTCGACGATGCCGACCGGCCGGGCGGTGATGAAGTTGCCTGAAATCACGCGCACCGTTGAACCGGCCATGGGGGTGTTGGGCAAGCCTTGGCTGAAGGCCGCTTCAATTTCGTAGCGCAGTTGGCCGGCCGCCTCTTGAGCGCAGTCCAGCGCCACCGAATCAGTGATACGCATGCCATGCGAGTACTGTGCGGCATGGCCTTTGGCGACCAGTTGCTCATTGACTTGTGGCCTGAAGCCGTGCACCAGCACGATCTTCACGCCCATGCTTTGAATCAGTGCCAAGTCTTGCGCAATGTGTGCGAGCTTGCCGGCAGCGATGGCTTCACCTGCCATGGCGACCACAAAAGTCTTGCCACGGTGCAGGTGGATGTAAGGCGCGACCGATCTAAACCAGGGCACAAAAGTAAAATTAAAAACGGCGGACATGGGCTGTTCTGGTAAGGGAATGAAATCTTGACGGGCCTTCAGGGCGGCTTCTGAACCGATAATGCGCAGTTGATCGCGCATTTATCCACTGATTTTCACCTAAGTTGCTTGCTTGTCTGCTATTTCCCCCCCTGCCTTGATCATTGAGTTCCCCGAATCGCTGCCGGTGTCGGGCAAGCGCGACGAAATCACCGCCGCTATTGCGGCGCATCAGGTCGTCATCGTCTGCGGCGAAACCGGCTCGGGCAAGACCACGCAGTTGCCCAAAATCGCCTTGGCCATGGGCCGTGGCAAGCTGAATTACCCGGGCGGTCGCGGGCCGTTGATTGGCCACACGCAGCCGCGGCGGATTGCCGCCTCCAGTGTGGCGAAACGCATCGCCGAAGAACTCAAGACAACCCTCGGCGACGTCGTCGGCTACAAGGTGCGCTTTCAAGATCGGCTGAGCCGTGACGCTTCGGTCAAGCTGATGACCGATGGTATTTTGCTGGCTGAGACGCAGACCGATCCGCTGCTCAAAAACTACGACACCATCATCATTGACGAGGCGCATGAGCGGAGTCTGAACATTGACTTTTTGCTGGGCTATCTGCGCCAGTTGCTGCCGCGCCGACCAGACCTCAAAGTCATCATCACCTCGGCGACGATTGATGCGCAGCGCTTCGCGGACTACTTCGCGTCAAGCAAAGGTCCTGCGCCGGTCATCATGGTGTCGGGCCGTATGTTTCCGGTCGAGCAACGTTATCGGCCTTATGAGGAGTCCCGTGACTACGACTTGAATGACGCGATTGCCGATGGTGTGGATGAACTTTGGCGCAGCCCGCACAGCGCCGGAGACATTCTGGTCTTCTTGCCCGGCGAACGCGAAATTCGGGAGGCTGCTGATCACCTGCGCAAACACCTGAGCCACCAACCGCTGCTGCGCAATGCCGAAGTGCTGCCGCTGTTTGCGCGCCTGAGCCAAGCCGAGCAAGACCAGATTTTTGAGGGCCACAACGGCAGACGCATTGTGCTGGCCACCAACGTCGCCGAGACCTCGCTAACGGTGCCGGGCATCCGGTATGTGATCGACGCCGGCACAGCGCGCGTCAAACGCTACAGTTTCAGGAACAAGGTCGAGCAGCTGATGGTCGAGCCGATTTCGCAGGCGGCGGCAAACCAACGCGCCGGTCGTTGCGGTCGCGTGGCCGATGGTATTTGCATTCGGCTGTACGACGAGCAGGACTTTTTGGGCCGGGCGCGCTTCACCGATCCGGAGATTTTGCGCAGCTCGCTGGCGGCGGTGATTTTGCGTATGAAGGCCTTGCACTTGGGTGCGGTGGAAGCCTTTGCCTTCATTGAGCCGCCGCAGGGGCGCGCCATTGCCGACGGCTACCAGTTGCTGGCCGAACTCGGCGCTGTCGACGATGACAACGAACTGACCGCGGTGGGGCGCACGCTGGCCAAGCTGCCGCTAGACCCGCGCGTGGGTCGGATGATTTTGGAGGCCCGCGACCGCCAAGCGCTCGACGAGGTGATGGTCATCGCCAGTGCGCTCAGCGTGCAAGATGTGCGCGACCGCCCGATGGACAAACAGACGCAGGCCGACCAGGCGCATGCCAAGTTTGATGACGAGAAGAGCGAGTTCGCCGGCTATTTGAAGCTGTGGAAGTGGCTGGGTGATTCACGCGGCGGTCATGCGGCTGAACACAAGCTCTCGAACCGCCAATACGAAAACCTGCTGCGCGAGAACTTCGTCAACATCCGCCGCGTGCGCGAATGGCGCGACATCCACTCGCAGCTGCACAGCGTCATTGGCGAGCAGGGATGGCAGATCAACACCAAGCCGGCCAGCTACGAGCAGCTGCACTTGTCGATGCTGTGTGGACTGCTCGGCAACTTGGGCTACAAAGCCGAAGACGAGGAAGCTTATTTGGGCGCGCGCGGCATCCGCTTTTACCGCCATCCTGGTGCCAAGCTGAGCAAAAAACCGGGCCGCTGGATCGTTGCCGCCGAGCTGGTGGAGACCACGCGTTTGTTTGGCCGTGGCATTGCCAACATCGAGCCGCAATGGGTGGAACAGGTGGCCGGACACTTGCTCAAAAAGCAGCTGCTGGACCCGCACTGGGAGAAAAAAGCCGCGCAAGTCACGGCCTTGGAACGCGCCACGCTGTATGGCTTGGTGATCTACAACGGCCGCCGCGTCAACTTCGGTCGGGTCGACCCGGTGGGCGCCCGTGAGATTTTCATTCGTGAAGCGCTGGTGGCTGGCAACTGGGACACCAAGCTGCCATTTTTGGCGGCGAATCAAAAACTCATCGTCCAGGTGCAAGACCTGGAACACAAAGCCCGTCGTCAAGACGTGCTCGTTGATGAAGAGCTGATTTACGCTTTTTACGACCAACAATTGCCGATGGACATTTGCACCGGTGCCGGTTGCGAGCACTGGTACAAAGACGAAGTTAAAAAGCAGCCGCAGTTGCTGTTGCTGTCGCGTGAAGAACTCATGCGCCATGAAGCGGCCGGCATCACCACGCAGACCTTTCCCAGAACTTTGCGCCTTGGGGGTGTGGATTGCAGCGTGAGCTACCTGCACGAGCCCGGTGATGCGAAAGACGGCGTCACGGTGGAAGTGCCGCTGTTTGCCTTGAACCAGGTGAATGACGAGCGCTGCGAATGGCTGGTGCCGGGTTTGCT
>CANCCE010000105.1 GCA_947374505.1 Comamonadaceae bacterium
TCGGTGCCGAGTATTTACGCGCTGGGCGACGTCACCGCACGCCTGCAGCTGACACCCGTCGCGCTGGGCGAAGCGATGGCACTGGTCGATCATTTGCTCGGGCCTGTGACAGGAAAAACACCGCGGACGATGAGCTACGACTTCATTCCCACCGCCGTTTTCACGCACCCGAACATTGGCACCGTCGGTTTTTCTGAGGCCGATGCGCGGGCGCAGTTCGGGCAAATCAGTGTTTACAAAAGCGAGTTCAAAGCCCTCAAGCACACCCTCAGTGGCAGCACGGAACGCACCTTCATGAAGCTGCTGGTCGACGACGCCTCTGACCGCGTGGTCGGGCTGCACATGGTCGGTGCTGAAGCCGGTGAAATCGTCCAAGGGTTTGCGGTCGCCATGAAAGCCGGCGCCACCAAAGCCGTCTTCGACAGCACCATCGGTATTCACCCGACAGCGGCTGAAGAATTTGTCACCATGCGCGAACCCGTGAAAGCCTGACCCGATTAAAGCGATGAAACCCACGCCCTACCTCTCGACCTACATCGCGCCTGCCCGCTACACCGACCCGGCGACTGCGCTGGCCCAGGTGCAGTTGATTTACGACCAGCAAATCGCCCATTTGCGCAGCTGCATGCAGCGCTACGTGGCTGGCGAAACACTGCCAGGCCGCGTGCGCGCCTGCTATCCGTTTGTCCGCATCCAAACCAAAACCGTGGCCCGCGCGACGCTGGAAATGCCCGATATCACGCAGCTGAGTTATGGTTTTGTGGCGGGGCCAGGCACCTTCGAAACGACGCTCACGCGGCCCGACTTGTACGCCAACTACTACCTTGAGCAGTTTCGGCTGTTACTTGAAAACCATTCGGTGGAACTCGAAATCGGCACCAGCACACAGCCGATCCCGGTCCACTTTTCATTTGCAGAGCATGACCACATTGAAGGGAATCTGAGCGCCGAGCGACGCATGCTGATGCGCGATGCCTTTGACCTGCCGGACCTCGCAGCGATGGACGACGGCATTGCCAACGGCACCTATGAAGCCAAAGCCGGCGAGTCGCAACCGCTGGCGCTGTTCACGGCCGCCCGTGTCGACTACTCACTGCAGCGCCTGCGCCACTACACCGGCACCTCACCCGACTGGTATCAGAACTACGTGCTGTTCACCAACTACCAGTTTTACATTGATGAATTTGTACGGCTCGGCCATGAAGAAATGAGCCGCGCCGACAGCCCCTTCGTCGCCTTTGTCGAACCCGGCAACGTCGTCACGCGGCGCAAGGGTCTGCCGTCTGTGGCGGGTGACGAACTCGGCACAGCACCACCGCGCTTGCCGCAAATGCCGGGTTACCACTTGCTGCGCGCCGACCGTTCCGGCATCAGCATGGTCAACATCGGCGTCGGCCCGGCCAACGCCAAAAACATCACCGACCACATTGCGGTGCTGCGGCCGCACGCCTGGATCATGCTCGGCCATTGCGCCGGCTTGCGCAGCAGCCAGCAACTGGGCGACTACGTGCTGGCCCACGGCTATGTGCGCGAAGACCATGTGCTCGACGAAGAGTTGCCGCTGTGGGTGCCGATTCCGGCGCTGGCCGAAATTCAAATGGCCTTGCAGCAAGCGGTTGAAGACGTGACGCATTTGCAAGGGCAAGAGCTGAAACGCATCATGCGCACCGGCACCGTGGCCAGCACCGACAACCGCAACTGGGAGCTGCTGCCGAGCAACCAACCGCAGCGCCGATTCAGCCAAAGCCGGGCCGTTGCGCTCGACATGGAAAGCGCCACCATTGCCGCCAACGGCTTTCGTTTTCGGGTGCCCTATGGCACGCTGCTGTGCGTCAGCGACAAGCCCTTGCACGGCGAGATCAAGCTCCCAGGCATGGCGAATCACTTTTACCGTGAGCGCGTCGACCAGCACCTGCGCATCGGCATTCGCGCGCTTGAATTGCTGCGCGTGGGCGGTAGCGATCAATTGCACAGCCGCAAGCTGCGCAGCTTTTCAGAGGTGGCTTTTCAATAGACCGAAGTCTTGGCTCTGACGTCTTCAGCCGACCAGATTACGCATAGTCCGGCCTTGCAGCCGGCGACCGAGGTTGTCCAGAAAAACCTCTTGCACCTTGGCTGCGTTAGCATCCGAAAAGCCGGCACTGTGCGGTGAGGCAATCACGTTTGGCATGTCCCACAATGGCGACTGCGCCGGTAAAGGTTCATGCGCAAAAACATCCAGATAAGCCCCGGCGAGTCGGCCGTTTTGCAGCGATTCAATCAGCGCAGGTTCGTCGATCACTTCGCCACGAGCGACATTGACGACATGCGCGCCAGCAGGCAGCAAAGCCAGTGCGCGGGCACTGATCAGACCGCGTGTGCGATCTGACAAAGGACAAGCCAGCAGCAGCCAATCGGCCTTCGGCAGCACACTGCTGATGGCTTCGAAAGAGACGGTTTCAATTCCCTCGCCCGCCGGTGTGGCACTGCTGCGCACCACCACCACGCGCAGTCCCAGCAAGCGCAACATGGCACCCAGTTGTTGGCCGATGCCGCCCCAACCGACGATCACAGCCGTTTGCCCAACCAAGTCGCGCGGCAAACCGGTTTTGATCAACGGTGCCCAGACATGCGCACGCTGCGCCGCCATGAGTTGCGGCAAGCGCCTGGCCAATGCCAGCACGCCGCCCAGCGCCGACTGCGCCACCACACCGGCATTGCTGCCAACCGACGAACTGAGAGCCACACCACGCGCCATCAGATCCACATACACCGGCCGATCTGCACCGGACGAATGCATTTGCACCCAAGCCAAGCTCGGCGCATTCCTGAGCAAATCGTAAAACTGTTGTGTCGCCGGCAACACCGTGTGCTTGGTCGACAGACCGGTCACATCGCGTGAGACAAAGGCGATCTCAAAGTCGGTCGGTGATTGCGACGGGCTGAGCAAGACATGCGCTACCGCACCTAGCCGCTCACAGATTTTGGGTCCAAGGGCAGCTCTCGCTGCATCAGACATCAAAATGCGCAAAGGGCCTGCGGCAATGCTCATTCAGCCACGGCGCCTGAGGACTCGACGATGGCTTTCCACTTGACGAATTCCTTCTGCGTGAACTGACCGTATTGAGCGGCTGAGCCGCCAACAGGGTCTGCGCCTTCACGGATCATTTGCGCTTCAAGTTGCGGCAATATGTCATTGACGTTTTTGTTCAGCGTGGCAATCACCGATGCTGGCGTGCCCTTGGGTGCGAAGAAACCAAACCATGAACCGGCCTCAAAACCAGGCAAGCCTTTTTCCGCCACGGTCGGCACACCCGGCAGCGAGCGTGACGGTTTCAGGCTGGAAACTGCCAGCGCACGGAGCTTACCGGCCTTGATTTGCTGAATCACCGAGGGGATGGTCGCGAACATGAATTGCAAGCGCCCAGCCAACAAATCGTTCAGTGCATTAGCGCCTTTGTAAGGCACATGCAGCGTCTCCACACCGATTCGCTGACTCAGCATGAAGCTCGACAAATGCGAGGACGTGCCAACACCGGTGGAGCCGTAATTCAACTTGCCAGGATTCGCCTTGACATAGGCCAGAAACTCCTCAAATGTCTTGGCGGGTACCGACGGATGGACCACCAGCACATTCGGCACATCAGCAATCTGCACCACGGGTACCAAATCTTTCAAGGGGTCATAGCTCAAGTTTTTGAACAGCGTCTGGTTGATGGCAATAGGACCGACCGAGCCCACCAACAGCGTGTAACCATCGGCAGCGGAACGGACCACATTTTCGGTGCCGATGTTGCCGCCCCCGCCAGCCCGGTTGTCGATGATGAACGGCTGCTTCAATCGCTCGGTTAACTGCTGACTGACAGAGCGAGCCAAGATGTCGGTCGTGCCACCCGCGGTGAACGCCACCACCACCCGCACCGGCTTAGCCGGATAGTCTTGCGCACTGGCAGCGCCAGTGCCTAACAGCAGAGCAGTCAGCACGGCAGCGACAGGTCGAAGAAAAGTGAAGCGAAAAAAAAGTGATGCAGCGAAAAAATAGCGCATGGCGATTGTCTCCAATGGTTCGATCAAAGTGGTGCGGCCTCTTTGTGGACCACTCAGGGGATGAACGCAGAAAAAATCAGGTGCGGTAGCTGGCGTCCATGCGGTCCAACTTACGCAACAGTGCCGGCCACTCCATCACGCCATAAGGGCGACGGGTGCTGGGTTGGTAATTGCTCCAAGTTTCTTCCAACACCGGCTGCGATACCGGCGACAAAGGTGAGTTGCAAGCCATGGCCGCGAGCTGTGAACGGCAGGCCAACTCCAAGCGGTGCATCCAGTTGAAGGCTTCACCAATGGTGCGGCCAACCGTCAGTGCACCGTGGTTGCGCAAGATCAACGCTTCACCATGGCCAAGGTCGCGCACCAGTGATGCTTGCTCGTCCAAGTTGAGCACCACACCGTAGTAGTCGTGGTAGCTGATCTTCAAAAATCGCATCGCCGTTTGCGTGATCGGCAACAAGCCGCATTCAAGTGAGGAGACCGCCATCGATGCCCAGCTGTGGGTGTGAATCACACAGGCCACCTCAGGTCGGGCTTCGTGCACGGCACTGTGAATCACGTAACCGGCTTTATTGATGCCATAGTTCAAATCTCCAAAATCCGGCTGCGCCAAAATCTTGCCTTGATGGTCAATTTTGATCAAACTGGAGGCCGTGATTTCTTCGTACATCATGCCGTAGGCATTGATCAAAAAAGCGCCTTCTTCGTCAGGTACGCGGGCCGAGATATGGTTGGCCATCATGTCGGCCATACCGTAATGCTCAACCAGCCGGTAGCAAGCTGCGAGGTCGACCCGGGCTTGCCACTCTGCATCGCTGCAGTGGCCTTTCATGCTCGAAATGGCTAGGCGGCTGGACGTATTCATGGTTGTCTCCTGATGTTTGATGGGCATCCAACGTGGGCAATGGGACTCAAGCTTCAGGCAGGGCCAAGTTGGTAGGCTGACGTTTTTCAATGGTGTACTTGAGAAGCGCTGCACTGCGAAAAATACCGTGTGCAAACTTACCATACGGCAAAGTCACGAACAAAGCCATCACTGCCCCTAAATGAACCGCCAACAACAAGGCCATGGAAGAGGTGTCGCGCCAAGCCAGCAAGGCCAAACCCGTCAGGCTGACCCAAAATAACAAGGCGATGAAGCCGCGGTCCATTGGTTTTTGCGCTGCATCACCATGGCTGGCGTGACGCGTGATATTGAGCCAGAGCAAACCGGCTGGGCCGATCAGCAAACCCACACCGCCAACGGTGCCGAGCAACACCGGCAAGCTGGTGTAGCCGTAAGGCGCTTGCCAATTGAACAGGTAGTGATACAGCGTGGCGACCGAGGTGGCGGCAAAGCACAACATGAAACCGTAGAACGTCAGATGGTGAAAGCGCCTGCGCCACAGTGTGGGCGTGTCGTCGTCATTCGGGCAGCCCTCTATCGGCTCATTGCCGCTGGTCTGATTGGCGCCATCCAGGTACTTCAAACGCAGCGCGGCAGACGTTGCCTCCATGGCCGCATCACCCAGCGCATTGGAGGCACTGGCCGGTGACACGTCACGCCAAAAACTGCGCACACCCAGCCCCAAGGCCAACACAGCAAACAAGAAGATCGGCGCAAACATCGAGACCAGCAGGTTGTGCGGAAAGATGGCGTAAAAATTACCCGCCAGCGGCTCATGAAACAGCTGACCTTGCGTTTGAATCGCCAACACAAGGAACAGCGCCAAGCCAGCGGCCAATGCCAAGGCCACGGTCAAACCTTGGCGCTTGTAAAGTGCACCGAGTGCCGGCGGCCAAGCGTAATCGGCATAGGTCTGAACGCGCACCTGGGCCATGGCTTGCGGCACATTGATGGCGAATTCATGCGGCGGCGAATACTGGCAAGCATGCAAACAAGCACCGCAGTTGTGGCACAGATTGGCCAGGTAATGAATGTCGGCTTTGCCGAATTCGAGGTGCCGCGTCATCGCGGGAAACACCGCACAAAAACCTTCGCAGTAGCGGCAGGCATTGCAAATTTGCATTTGCCGGCTGACTTCGGATTCATTCGCTGTCAGCGACATGTCGCCAGTGGCCAGGGCGCGCGCCTCGCGGGTCAGGGCTTCAAGCTGCTGCATGGTGGTCTTCCGTCAAAGTCGTTAATATGGAGGCGTTTTCAGTCTTCATGGCTTTTGCGGCCTTGGCCGCTTCAACCCCGGCGATGCGACCAAAGGCCGTGCCGATGGTCATGCCGACGCCTGCGGTGTAACCCTTGCCCAGCACGTTGCCGGCCATCAGCTCACCAGCGGCAAACAGGTTCGGGCTGGCCTGACCGCCGAAATGCACCGCAGTGGTTTCGTTGGTCTTCATGCCCAAGTAGGTGAAGGTGATACCAGGCTTGACCGCATAGCCGTAAAACGGTGCGGTATCAATCGGCCGCGCCCAATGCGTTTTAGCAGGGCTCAAGCCTTCGGTGTGGCAGTCATCAAGTACAGCGTGGTCAAACGTACCTACTTTGCAAGCGGCGTTGTAGTCCTGTACGGTTTTAACAAAGGCTTGTTCATCGAGACCGAGTTGGCGCGCCAGTTGCTCCAACGTATCCGCTTTTTCACCGGGAAACACCGGCGGCATGAAGCGACCCACAGCTTTGGCATCGATGATCGAGTAGGCAACTTGCGCCGGTTGGTGCGCCACCAATCGACCCCAGATCGCATAGCGCTTGGGCCAAAAATCTTCGCCTTCGTCATAAAACCGTTCGGCGTTTTTGTTCACCACCACGCCCAGTGACACGCAGTCGACCCGCGTGCAAATACCGCCGTCGTACAGCGGGGCGCGGGCGTCGATGGCGACGCAATGACTTTGATCCGGCTCGCCGGTCGTGTCGGCGCCTTGATCGATCAAGTCGCGCAGCAGCACACCCATGTTGAAGCGCGTACCGCGAATGGCGAAGTTGTCCGATGGCCACTCGCCTGCGGCGTTCTGGCCCCAGACCTCGCGCATCCATTCGAGGTTGGACTCAAAGCCGCCGCTGGCCACCACGCAGGACCGCGCTTCAATGCGCTGACTGCCCTCGGGGCCGGTCATGTGCGCGGCCACAAAGCGACCCTCTTTGAGCTCAAGGCGGTTCACTGTTGACTCGTAACGCACCTCAATACCGAGATTTTCAGCACTCCGGTAATAAGCGTTCATGAGCGCTTTGCCGCCACCCATGAAAAACGCATTGGTCCTCGAGAGGTGCAACGTGCCCGACAGCGACGGCTGAAAGCGCACGCCATGATGACGCATCCAATCACGACAATCCGACGACTTGCGAATCGCCAAACGGGCCAGTTTTTCATCGGTCAGACCGCCGGTGACTTTGAGCAAGTCTTGCCAGAATTCTTCCTCCGGGTAAGCCTCGGTGAGCACGTCTTGCGGTGCGTCATGCATGCAGCGCAGATTGCGCGTGTGCACCGAATTGCCACCGCGCCACTCGCGCGGTGCCGACTCCAGGACCAGCACACTGGCACCCGCCTCACGCGCCATCAGCGCCGCACACAAAGCGGCATTGCCGCCACCAATCACCAGAACATCCAGCATTTAAATACTCCTGACTTTGTTGTTTTTGATTCAGCCATCAATCCGCACGAATTTGAGCACGCTTGACGATGTCACTCCAGACCGTCTGCTCACCCGCAATGAAGGTTGCAAATTCACTGGCAGGACCACCCCCGCCGATGGCGTTGTCAGTCGCAAAACGGGCCGTCACGGCAGACGACTTCAACGCCTTCAAGGACTCCTCCTGCAAGCGCTTCACCACATCAGGCGGCGTCCCGGCCGGGGCCAAAATACCGTACCACTGCGAGGTCTCAAAATTCTTGAAGCCCAACTCGGCCACGGTGGGCACATCAGGCAGACTGGAAATACGCTGGGTCGTGCCCACCGCAATGGCGCGCAACTTGCCCGCTTTGATGTAGGCGCTCAGTGCGGGCAGGCCCGCCGAAGAAGCCTGCGTGCGACCCGCCAGCAGATCCGTCAGTTGTGGGCCGGTGCCGCGGTAAGGAATGTGCGTGATGAACATGCCAGTGCCCAGCTTGAGGTATTCCATCGCCAGGTGACCGGCGCTGGCATTGCCGGCCGAGCCGTAATTGAGCTGGCCGGGATGCGTCTTCACGTAAGCCACGAATTCTTTGAAATTTTTCGCGGGGACATCCGGGTGAATCACGAAAACATTGGGCACTTTTGCCAACAGCGTCACCGGCACAAAGTCTTTGTTAACGTCGTAGGGCTGGTTTTTCAGCATGTACGGATTGACCGCCAGCGTGCCCACATGACCAAGGATGATGGTGAGACCATCGGGCGCAGCTTTGGAGACATCCTGCATGGCAGTGACGCCAGCGCCACCGGGCTTGTTTTCAACATAGACCGATTGACCGAGTTGCTTGGTCAGTTCAGCGGCCACCGAACGGGCAACGATTTCAGAGGTGCCACCCGGCGCAAAGGGCACCACGAAGCGAATCGCCCTGGACGGCCAAGTGGACTGGGCCATCACGCCGGGCAGGGCAAGACTGGCAGCGCCGAGGCCGGCGGCTTGAATTACGGTACGGCGTGAAAGTCGGGATTCATTCATGGGTGTGTCCTGTGTCATGCGAGCGGAGATAGGGTCGACTTTAACGGGCTGTCAGCGTCCGTAAAAGAGGATTTCCCCTTAAGAAGTGGCAATTTTGCCGCACTGCCCAGACAAATTAGACCAACACATGATGTGAGATTTGACTATTTCTCAGTTTGCTTTTGACTTAATCATCACTTTACGGCAAGCACTGCAAAACTGAAAGCAGGCGCGCGACATGGGGCCATCACGATTTGTGATGGATAGGCATCAACCGGTCAGGCGAGCCCCGACCCAGCGACCAGAATGCACGGCCTCACGCGCGCAATCTGCCAGCACCACGCGCGCGGCCAGACCGGCCGGCGAGAGTTCGTCGTCAGACAGGCTGCACAGCGCCGTCGCCCGCCGCGCCAGCGCGTCGCCAATCTCGGTGAGCTTGAAGCGTTGCGCCGCATCAGCATAGCGGCCAACCGCCGCCCACGGCTGCACGGTACAACCCAAACCGCTGTCCACCGCGTCCATCAGCATGGCCAGCGAATCGATTTCGGCGATCACGTTGGGCTTGCACTTGGCTCGCGCAAAGGCACTCTCCAAGGTGCTGCGCAAACCGTGCGAACCGGTTGGCAAGATCAGCGGCAAACC
>CANCCE010000106.1 GCA_947374505.1 Comamonadaceae bacterium
ACTTATGCCCGAGCTGGGTGACGATGCCCGCGGCATCTTGGCCACGGTGCTGCAACAACAAGAGACCGTCATAAATCAGTTGATTGACCGGGGCGTTACTGACAACACCAACTATTCCGCACATGATGGACCATTCATAAATTAATTCAGATAGCGGGAAAACTTTTCCGGCAACGCCGGTTTCAGTCCCTTCAAGGCGGCCGACAACACCGGCGCACCTGTTGATTCTTTCCACCACGGGCTGTCTTTGAGCGGTGTCATGTCAATCGCCACGGCAACCGCCAGCAACAGGACCAGCCCACGCACCAAACCGAAAACGCCTCCCAACAACCGATCAACGGGCCGCAGCCCCACTGCTGCCACCATTTTTCTCACCAAGGAAGCCAGCAAACCAGCGACAAAGACCGCGACGATAAATGTCAGCACAAAGGCTGCAGCGTAGCGAATCGGCTGCGAGGCCAATGACATCGGTAGCAGCGCGGCGACATCAGGTGCAAACCAGTGCGCCAGAAAAAAAGCAGCAATCCAACCCAGCACTGACAACACCTCGAAGACCAAGCCGCGCCAGAGACCCACCAACAGCGACAAGAGAAGAACCGCCAACAAAACCCAATCAATGGTTGTGATGGCGGCGACGGTTGCGATGGCAGGTAATTCGAACAAAGGCAGCCCTCAACTTTACAAAGTGAGAATAGTCACCGGCAAACCAAGCGACTTGATCTTGGCCGCTGATTTCTCGGCTTCAGCCCTGTTCGCGAAAGGCCCGACACGCACACGGGTGCGTTGACCGTCTTTGGTCTCAACGACCTGCGTATAGGTTTTGAGCCCAGCTTTTTCAAGCTTGATTCGGGCTTCACGCGCCTTGGCGACTTCCGCGAATGCACCGACCTGAACCACCAGTCGCACATCACTCTGTGTCACCGAAGGCGCGGCTTTGCCTTCAAGCAAGGCGCGGGCACGCGCACTGTCGTCAACTTTGGGGGGCACGGCCTCAGCTTTGGCCTCAGGCTCTTTTTTGGCGACGGGAGCAGGTGCAACGACGACTGGCGCAACAGCAGCAACGGGTGGCTTCGCGCTGACCGGCTCCTCCTTGGGGGGCGTGTTGGGCACAACGACTGCAGCCGTCGCGGCCGGCGGGGCCTCAGCCACCGGCGTCGACGCAGGCACAGGCTGCGGGTTGATAAGCGGCCGGACCGCATTCTTATTAGGAATGTCGATCGCAATGTCCACCGGCACAGGCCGCGGCTGCGAATCAAACAGCAGCGGAAAGCCGACAACGCCGATCAACACCAGCACAGCAGCGCCAATCAGCCGATGTTTGGCTCGCTTGCGAACGATGTCGACGCTTTCGGCCTGGGCATTGGTGCCGGCCTTGGATTTGGAAGATTGACCGCCCCGGCGGAGGTTGAAAAACGACATGGTCGTGGTTGTGTCCGTTGGAGATCTGTTGTGAGGGCTGGTTGTTCGGATTCAAAACCAGGTTTAACCGGCCATGTGCTGCGCTGTCAGGCGGGGCAGTCCGTCTTTCAATACACCGCCCACCGTGTAGAAAGAACCGAAGACGACGATTCTATCAGCGGGCTTGGCCGCGGCGACAGCAGCATCCAGCGCCTCACGAGGCGAGTTGAAAGTGGCGGTTGTCACGTCAGTGCGGCTCTGCAGGGGTTGCCAGCGGGCCGCCAAGTCAGCACCTGATGCGGCGCGCGGCGTCGGTAAATCGGTGAAGTACCACTTGTCCACCAAGGGCTCGAGTCGGGCCAGCATGGGAGCCAGGTCTTTGTCGGCCATCGCGCCAAAAACAGCGTGCGTGCAGGGGTAAAAACCCATGGCATCGAGATTTTCAGCCAGCGCCGCCACCGAATGCGGGTTGTGCGCCACGTCCAGCACCAGCGTCGGCTGGCCGGGAACGATCTGAAAGCGCCCCGGCAACTCGACCATCGACAAACCGACACGCACTGCCTGCGCCGTCACCGGCAACAAGTCGCGTACGGCCGTCAGCGCGGCCAGTACGCCAGCGGCGTTGACCAATTGATTGGCACCGCGCAGCGCCGGGTAAGCCAGCCCCGAATAACGCCGGCCGCGACCAGCCCAGCCCCATTGCAGCTTGTCGCCCGAAAAGTTGAAGTCATGGCCAAAGCGCCACAGGTCAGCACCCAAGTCTGCGGCGGCTTGCAACACACTTTCCGGCGGCACCGGGTCACTCACCACGACCGGTTTGCCGGCGCGCATGATGCCGGCTTTTTCTCGGCCGATGCTTTCCCGGTCATGGCCGAGCAACTCCATGTGGTCTAAGTCGATGCTGGTGATGATGGCGCAGTCAGCGTCGATGATATTGATGGCGTCGAGTCGGCCGCCCAGTCCGACTTCCAAAATCGCCACGTCCAGCGGGGCGTCAGCCAACTGCTTCAAAAAGACCAGGGTGGTGAACTCAAAATAGCTCAGCGAAATCACAGCCGCACCATCCGCCGCGTCGGCTTGCATGCGGGCGCGCTCCACCGCCTCAAAATACGGCAGCAAAGAAGCCGCACTGACGACATCCCCGCGAATTCGACCGCGTTCCTCAAAATGCACCAAATGCGGCGAGCTGTAAACGCCGGTGCGGTAACCCGCCTCCAGCAAAATCGCTTCCAGCATGGCGCAGGTCGAACCCTTGCCATTGGTGCCAGCCACGATGATGACAGGGCACTTGAAAGCCAAACCCAGCCGCTGCGCCACCTTGCGCACGCGCTCAAGCCCCATGTCGATGCCTTGGGGGTGAATTTGCTCGCAATAAGCCAGCCAGTCGTCGAGAGTCTTGAGATGTTCCATGTGGTCCGCATTGTCGCGCAAGCTGCGAAAATAGCCGGATGATCATCCTCTATGGCATCCCCAACTGCGACACCGTTAAAAAAGTCCGCGCCTGGCTCACCGCTCAAGGGCTGGCGCATGAATTCCATGATTTTAAAAAGGCCGGTGTACCCGCTGATCGGCTGGCGGCATGGGAAGCTGAGCTAGGCTGGGAAAAGCTGTTGAACAGAAAAGGCACGACTTGGCGCAAGCTCGACCCTCTGGCGCAATCAGGCGTGATCAACGCCATCAGCGCGCAAGCGCTGATGCGGGTCCAGCCCAGTTTGATCAAACGACCCGTGGTGGAATGGGGACACCACACCACGGTCGGGTTTGATCCTGCCGTTTGGACGTCTGAGCGCTGATCAGCGCGTCTTTACCGATTATTTACGCGGCGGCTGTCCACCTAAATGCGTCTGCTTCGTTACAGTCATGACAGGCCATGCACTTATTTCAGACCGCATGGTGCTTGCAAGAGGAATTTCAAAATGCGCAACACACGCCTTCAATCACTGACCAAATCAATCGCCCTGCCGGCGCTTTTCACTGCCGGTGCGCTTTGCGGCGTTAACGCCCAAGCGCAAGAAATCCTGGCGCGCGTCATCACCAGCACCGCGGTGATTCAGCAAGTCGCTGTGCCGCGTCAGGTTTGCAACACCGCTGCGGTGGTCACCGAAGCGCCTAAAAGTGGTGCCGGTGCCGCCATCGGAGCCATCGCCGGCGGGGCGATGGGCAATGCCGTTGGCAACGGCAACGGTCGCGCCTTGGCCACCATGATCGGGCTGGTCGGCGGCGCCGTGGTCGGCAACAACGTCGAAGGGTCTAGGAGCCAGGTACAGAACGTGCAGCAGTGCAGCATGCAGACCAGCTACGAAAACCGCACCATGCACTACGACGTGGTCTACGAGTACGCCGACAAGCGATACAACATTCAGATGCTCAACGACCCCGGTCAGTACGTGCACTTGTCAGTCACCCCGGTCGGCGTTCTGCCACCCCAAAACCGCACACCGCAGACGTCTTACCAGCAGTATCAGCCAGAAGTCATCGGGACCGATCCCCGCCGCAACCGTTATTGATCGCTCAGCAGTTTCTTTACCTTTCTTTTACCCGGGCTGTGCACCAAAATGCATGAGCTTCGTTACAGTTAAAGCAGGCCACGCACTTATTTCAGACAGCGTGACATTTGCAAGAGGAGTTTCAACATGCGCCACATACTCGCTAAATCAATCGTTTTTCCGACTTTGGCAACTCTCGGTGCGCTTTGCGGCGTCAGCGCCCAAGCGCAAGACATCTTGGGACGCGTGATCTCGAGCACCGCTGTGATCCAACAAGTTGCCGTGCCGCATCAGGTGTGCAACTCAGCCGCAGTGGTTTCAGAAGCACCGAACAGCGGCGCGGGTGCCGTCATGGGTGCCCTCGCCGGCGGCGCGGTCGGTAATGCGGTCGGCAACGGCAGCGGACGCGCGTTGGCCACCATGATCGGACTGGTCGGCGGTGCGGTGGTCGGCAACAACGTTGAGGGGCCAAGAAGCCAGCTGCAAAACGTGCAGCAGTGCAGCACGCAGACCAGCTATGAAAACCGCACCATGCATTACGACGTGGTCTATGAATACGCCGACAAGCGTTACAACATTCAGATGCCCAACGACCCAGGCCAGTACGTTCGCTTGCAAGTCAACCCTGTCGGCACCCTGCCGCCGCCAGCTCAGACTTACCAGCAATACCAACAGCCGAACGTTGTCTACAGCCAGCCGTCAACTGTCTATGTGCAGCCCGCACCGACGGTGGTTTACGCCCAGCCTTACTATCAGCAGCCTTACTACCCGCCGATCGGCATCTCTTTGGGCTTCGGCTATCGGGGCGGCTACGGTGGTGGCTACCGCGGCGGCTACGGTCACTGGCGCTAAAACCTGTCCTTCAAACTGTCATGAGGACGTCCCAAGTCCTATGCAACCTGAAAGCCCTCCTTCGAGGGCTTTTTTCATGCCCGCCAGTAGCCCGGCCGTGTGCCCTAAAATCTATCTTTTGCCCGCGGCGCTGCTTGGCCCGCGAAACCTGCTGAAACCCACTTTCACCGCCCACTTCGACCCATCCGCCCCATGATCACCGACAAAATCAACAACATCAGCGTCACCACCCAAGCCAGCGTCTACTTTGACGGCAAGTGCGTGAGCCACGGCATCACCTTCGCTGACGGCACCAAAAAATCGGTCGGCGTGGTGTTGCCCGCGACACTGACGTTCAACACCGGCGCGCCTGAAATCATGGAATGCGTTGCCGGCAGTTGCGAGTACAAACTAAAAGGCAGCGAAGCTTGGGTCAAGTCAGTACCCGGCGAGAAATTCAGCGTGCCTGGCAACTCGTCGTTTGATATTCGCGTGACAGAGCCTTACCACTACATCTGCCACTTCGGCTGATCTGAACAGCACGCAACGAAACACGTCATGAGCACCATTCTCCAAAACCTTCCCATCGGCCAAAAAGTCGGCATCGCTTTTTCGGGCGGCCTTGACACCAGCGCTGCCCTGCACTGGATGAAACTCAAAGGCGCGATTCCCTACGCCTACACCGCCAACCTTGGCCAGCCTGACGAGCCTGACTACGAAGACATTCCGCGCAAAGCCATGCAGTACGGCGCTGAAAAAGCCCGCCTGATCGATTGCCGCCGCCAACTCGCCGCCGAAGGCATTGCCGCCCTGCAATGCGGCGCTTTTCATATTTCGACCGCTGGGGTGACGTACTTCAACACCACGCCACTTGGCCGCGCCGTGACCGGCACCATGCTGGTGGCAGCGATGAAGCAAGACGACGTCAACATCTGGGGCGACGGCAGCACCTACAAAGGCAATGACATCGAGCGTTTTTACCGCTACGGCCTGCTGACCAACCCTGATTTGAAGATTTACAAACCGTGGCTGGACCAGTTGTTCATTGACGAGCTGGGTGGTCGCGCCGAAATGTCAGCCTTCATGACCGAAGCGGGTTTTGGCTACAAAATGTCGGCCGAAAAAGCCTACTCGACCGACTCCAACATGCTGGGTGCCACGCACGAAGCCAAAGACCTCGAACACCTCTCCAGCGGCATGAAGATCGTCAACCCGATCATGGGCGTGGCGTTCTGGAAAGACGAGGTCGACGTCAAGCGGGAAGAAGTCACGGTGCGCTTTGAAGAAGGCCAACCCGTCGCGCTGAACGGCAAAAGCTTTGAGAGCCTGACTGAACTGATTTTGGAAGCGAACCGCATTGGCGGCCGTCACGGTTTGGGCATGAGCGACCAGATTGAAAACCGCATCATCGAAGCCAAGAGCCGCGGTATTTACGAAGCGCCGGGCTTGGCCCTGCTGTTCATCGCTTACGAACGCCTGATCTCCGGCATTCACAACGAAGACACCATTGAGCAGTACCGCATGAACGGCTTGAAGCTCGGCCGCCTGCTGTACCAAGGCCGCTGGTTTGACCCGCAATCCATCATGCTGCGCGAAACCGCCCAGCGCTGGGTGGCACGTGCCGTCACCGGTGAAGTCACGATTGAACTGCGCCGCGGCAACGACTACTCGATCCTCAACACCGAGTCGCCGAACATGACCTACAAGCCAGAGCGCCTGAGCATGGAAAAAGTCGCGGGTTCCTTCACGCCACTGGACCGCATTGGTCAGCTGACGATGCGCAATCTGGACATCATCGACACCCGCGACAAGCTGGGTATCTACACCCGGAGCGGCCTGCTGACTTTGGGTGAAGATGGCACGCTGCCATCGTTGGGCAACGACCAGAAATAAGGTTAAACCACAACCGGCTCAGGCTCCAGCAAGATGCCAAAGCGTTCATAGACGCTGGTCTGAATGGCTTTGGCGAGGGTCATCACCTCGCCGCCGGTCACCGGATTCTGGCTGCCGCCTTTGTTCACCAGGACCAGCGCCTGCCGGTCGTACACCGCAGCATTGCCAACGCTTTTACCCTTCCAGCCGCAAGCGTCAATCAGCCAACCTGCGGCCAGTTTGACCGAGCCATCGTCCATCCGGTAATGCACGATCTTCGGCTCGCGCTCAATGATGTCGGCGCATTGCTCGACCGATACTGTCGGGTTCTTGAAAAAACTGCCGGCGTTGCCAATGACGGCCGGGTCGGGTAATTTGGCGCGGCGAATGGCGCAGATCCATTCAAAAATTTGTTGCGGCGTGGTCGGAACTTCACCCATCTGGGCGATTTTCCGGTCGAGGTCGGCGTAACCCAACACCGGCTTCCAAACCTTGGGCAAGGCAAAACGCACGCGGGTGATCAGTGCTCGACCGGCCAAGCCAAAGCCAGGGCCGCCATCGGTAGCTGAGCTGCTCGCATGCTTGAAGACCGAGTCGCGGTAGCCAAAAGCACATTGCGCTGCATTCAACGTGAAAGTCTGGCCGGTCTGCAAATCCATCGCATCGAGTGACTCAAAACGGTCTTGCAGTTCGACCCCATACGCGCCAATGTTTTGCACCGGAGAAGCACCGACCGAGCCCGGAATCATCGCCAGGTTTTCGAGGCCCGGGAAGCCGTTGGCCAGCGTCCAAGCCACCAGTTCGTGCCAGTTTTCACCGGCGCCGGCCTCAACCACATAGGCCTTGGCGGTTTCACTGACCAGGCGCTTGCCCATGATCTCGACTTTGAGCACCAGCGGCTTGACGTCGCCCGTGATGACGATGTTGCTCCCGCCGCCGAGGATGAATTTAGGCGCCGCTTTGAGCACCGGGTCACTCAGCAGGGCGTTGACATCGGCCTCGCTAGCGAGGCGCACCAAACTGAGGGCCTTGGCAACGATGCCAAAGGTGTTGTAGGGCTGGAGGGGAACGTTTTTCTCGACTAACATCTTAAGATTGTCGCATCCGCGATTTCAACGAAAACGAAAAAAGCCATGCCCTCATTTGATACCGTGCTTGAAGCCGACCTGGTCAAGGTCAAAAATGCCATCGAAAACGCAGCCAAAGAAATCGCCACGCGCTTTGATTTCAAAGGTACCCCCGCATCGATTGAACTGAAAGACAAAGAAATCACGTCCATCGGCGACAGTGACTTTCAGATCGACCAGATCAACGACATCCTGCGCGGCAAACTCGCCAAGGCCGGTGTCGACGCCCGTTTTCTGGACGTCGGTAAAGTCGAGAAAATCGGCGGCGACAAGGTCAAGCAGCTCAGCAAGGTGCGCAACGGCATTGAAATCGAGCAATCGAAAAAGATCCAGCAGCTCCTCAAAGGCAGCAAGATCAAAGTGCAAGGCGCCATTCAGGGCGACGCGGTGCGGGTGACAGGTGCCAAACGCGACGATTTGCAGGCGGCGATGGCGCTCATCAAAGCTGAAATCAGCGATTTTCCGCTGAGCTTCAACAACTTCAGAGATTGAAAATTTGGCAAACGCCAGGTCTGTATGCGCGTAACTTTTCTTTTCAAATGGGTGCTTCTATTGGCCTGCGCTGCTTGGAGCTGGGCCGCATGGTCTGAACCTATTTTTTACGAAAAACACTACCCATCCAATGCCACAGCTCCCGTCCCGGCCATCGTCGCGCTGCATAGCAGTGGCGGCTATGCCTCCATCACAGGCAGAGTCGAGCAGTTCTCCGCCTCAGGCTACGCTGTTTACACGCCAGATTTTTTCAAGAAACACGGGATCACGTCACGCAACCGTTTTCAAACATGGACCGTCTACAGGACAGACATTGAAAAGGAACTGACGGAAATTGTTCAATTGATGAAACAAGATCCGCGCATCGACCCCCAAAACATCTTTGCGGTCGGGTATTCGAATGGTGGGTATTGGGCAGCCTACTTGGCCGCAAAAGGCATTGTCAATGCCGGCGTTTCACACTACGGCGTGTGGGATTTCCCTGGTAACGCCGATGGCCACCCCGCTCGCTATTTTTCCGAATCCAGCAACCCCGTTCTCGCACTCATTGGCACAGCAGACACAACCCAAAAATTCGTCCGAGTGTCACCTCAAGTTGACAAAACCAAAGGGTTGAGTCCCGTCTTTCAAACGCATATTTACGACGCAGGACACGCTTGGGATTGTTCTCCATGCCAAGGTGATTACGTTTTCAACGCAGCGGTGACATCTGATGCATTGACTCGAACACTGGATTTTTTCAAAGCCAACGCGAAGCACTAAATTTGCTAGGCTTTGCGCCCGCTGCCGATTTTTGATTCTTTGCCCTGCAGCAGCTTGCCGATATTCTCGCGGTGGCGGTAGATCAGCAGCGCGCTGGTGACCACCAGCATCATCAACACGTATTTATCGACATACCAAAGCGCCCGGTCACCCAGCAAATAGTAGAGCGGCACGGCCAAGGCGCACAGCA
>CANCCE010000107.1 GCA_947374505.1 Comamonadaceae bacterium
AAATGGCACAAAGTTGCTGTTCCGCGAAAACGAAGTCCCTATCAACGCAATGCTTGGCAGCTCTGCATCGCCAAACAAGTCGGCACCACCCGTTTTGTCCGTTTTGCCAGCGCTGGCAACCGCTGTATTGCGGACCATCTCAAAGCGGCTTTGCTGTGCCAACTCGGGCCGGGGCTGCCACCCGCTGGGCAACCCATCCAGCCCCGCGAGTTTCACCAAGTCGCCGGGCCGAACGGCCGTGACACGATCGTTCAAACGCACACGGGATGCTGACGGTGGCACAAATCCCAAGGCCCCCAACGCCCTGATGCGCTGCGCAACCAGTGCGGCTGCGGTCTCGGCACCGGCCTCCGTCCAATGACTGTCCGTGCGCAAAAAGGCTGGCTCGCCCTGGCGTTGCAAAGTGCCCAGCGCAGCACTGAGGTCCAACACATTCACGCCGGCTTGTGCCAGTGGGTCGGTCCATTGCTTGACGCGATCAGCAAACGCCGCTGGCCGGTGTAGCTGGCCAAGATGTTCCGTCGCAATACGACTCTTGTCGGGCACCACCACCACCAGCAGTTGGATGCCGTCAGCCGCCAGCCGCTGACGCAACTCAATCACTTGCTGGGCGCGGCTCGCCGCTGACTGTGCAGCGTTGGCATGCGGCGTCAGCTCGTCAGACAAAAACAGCCAATCACGCTCGCCCTCGCGCACCCTTGGGCCTAAGTCGTGGCTGACTTGCCAGCTCAGTCCGCGCTCAATCCGCGCCGCATGGACGGGTAGTTCGGCTTTGGCCAAGGCATGCGCCAACTGCTGCATCGGTTCCCCGGCCATGAAGCTTGGCCAGTCCGACCTGATCGGTGTGAGCTGATCGTGCAACCAGGCATAGCCATTGCTCATCAGCCCCAAGGTCAATAACAGCACGAAGCAGCCGCCTGCCCAAACGTCGGCGATGGGCACCGTGGTTGTGGTCGACGGGTTTTGCGCTAGCTGATTCGGCAGCGCCGCGATGTGGGGAAACGTTGTGGTGTTCATCATCCGATCCAGCCCTCAAAATTGAAAGTAAAGAAACGGCACGGCACCGCGACTAGCGATCAGCGCATAAGAGAATAAAAATGCCGGCAACGGCCACAGGCTGGTCAGCGTCTGCACCTGGCCCAAGCGCTGTTTGACCAACCACGGTTGCAGCACCGGCAACCCAACGCAAACAAGACCCAAAGCCAACGCCAAACCATGCACAGGGCGCAGCAACACCGCCATCGCGTCGCCAAAACCAACGCCGTTGAGGCCAGCCTGACCGGCGTACATGGTCAGTGCGCCGTCAAACGTGTGCGCCCTGAAAATCGTCCAGGCTAGCATCACAAACAGCAAGGTCAGCAGGCGCGATGTCAGCTGCGATGGTGCTGGCCAACCGGCATTGCCCCAAGCCCGCGCCACACACAAAGCCAAGCCGTGGGCGGTGCCCCACAAGAGAAAGTTCCAGCTGTCGCCGCCGTGCCATAAGCCGGCAATCGCCATCGTCAGCAGCAAGTTCACATAGGTGCGCATCCAACCCGCTTGATTGCCCCCCAGCGGGATGTAAAGGTAGTCGCGAATCCAGCTTGACAGCGACAAATGCCAACGCCGCCAAAAATCCTGAATGCTGACGGCGAGATACGGTTGTCTGAAGTTCTCCGGGAAACGAAAGCCCAGCATCAAGCCCAAGCCAATCGCCATGCCGCTGTAGCCGGCGAAGTCAAAGAACAACTGCAAGGTGTAAGCCAAGCAACCGGTCCAGGCATCTGCCAGCGAGGGTTGAGGCAAACTGAAAGCCAAGTCAACAACCGGTGCCAGCGTGTCGGCAATCAACACCTTCATGCTCATGCCGATCATGAAACGTCTCGCACCTTGTGCAAATTGCGGCCAATCGAAACGCCGTGACAGCAGTTCGCGTTTGACCCATTCGTAGCGAATGATTGGCCCGGCGATCAGGTGGACAAACATCGACTGGTACGCACCAAAGCTGGTGAAACTGCGGTCTGCGGGCACGGTGCGCCGGTAGACGTCGACCAGGTAGGAGATCGACTGCAAGACGATGAAAGACAGCCCAATGGGCAAGACCACGCGCTGCCAATCGGCGGTCATCGCGCCGGGGCCTAACAAGGCGTTGCTGAAAGTGTCCGCCACGATGTTGGCGTATTTAAACCAGCACAGCAGCGACAAATTAAGAGCAATGAAGAGACTCAGCGCCCAGCCCCGACTGCGCCCTTCGGCAAACCGATCGATGACCAAACCGCCAACCCAACCCAACATCGCCAAACCAATGAAGAGCAGCAAAAACGTCGGGCTCCACCAGCCATAAAAGACCCAGCTGCACAGCAGCAGCACGGCGTTCCGGCGGCTCTGCCCGACCCACGCATAGAGCAGCAGAAACAGCGGCAAAAAAAGTGTCAAAAACTCAAGCGATGCAAAAACCATGTTGGTGCTCTAGTTCAGATTTTTTAGGGTTTCGAGCTCATCGCGCCACGGCATCTGAAGCGATCAACAGCTTGGCGCCAACGCCATCCGGCATCACAAACACGCTGTAACGATGGCCCGCCTGCAAGGTACCGAGTTCCAGCTTTGCAGGCGTTACGTGCCCCTTGCAAAGCAATTGCACCGAAATGCGGACCGGATTCAGCGCACGCCGCTGCAAGGTGCCGCTGGCCACGTTTTCAAACAATGCGGCGTTGCGGCCCACGACGTTCAGCCCAGCCCCTGCACATTGAGCGTCGAGGTTGTACAACGCCAAAGACACCTTGAGCGCATTGAAGTCATCGGGGCTTTCACGCAGCACCGCCTGTTGGATCGCAGCACTGCCGGGCATCGCCACCACTGTCGCGAACTCACCCGGTTTGACTCTCAAGGCAATGTCACTTTGCAAACTTGCGTTCTTAAAAAACCCTTTAACGCTGGCGTTGCCCCGGACCGGATAAAAAGGGCTGGCCGGGTGGTCAGGTTGCAGGGTCGTGCCTTGTTGCGAACCGCCTCCTGCCTTGACCTCCATCGCGCTACTGCGGGCGTTGACGAAACGAACAAAGGCCGCATCTTGGCTGGGGCCGGTGTCGTACAAGGGGATCTCAGCCGCTCGTGCCGCCAGACTCATGAAGGCTGTGAGCACTGGTAAAAAGTAATGGGAGCTCATGATTTTTTCAACTTTTTAACGTCGGGCAATTCGCCAATCGCCTTGGTGATGGCTTCGCTCCAAGCTTTGTAGCCCGCCAGTGTGAAATGCTGGCCATCCAAGGTTGACCACTGTCCCGGCTTGGAAAATTTCAGCGAGTCCACGTAAGTACACGGCCCCACATTGGTCGCCAGAAAATTTGACATCTGCGTCACACGCGGGTCGTTCTTTTTGTACTTACCGCCGGCGTTTCCCCAGGGTGGTCCGACCCAGACGCAAGCCGTTTTGGTGGCCGCGATCTCTTGGGTCAGGCTGGTCACCCCTTGCCAGGCCCAGGCACGGGGAAAAGACTCGCTGTCGTAGGAGGCCATGGTGTCGCCAATGATGACCACGACCAAGTCCGGCTTACTGGCAGCGATCAATTGTTTGATCGGCGTCGTGGTGGCGTCGCGGCCTTTGATCACGGCGGCACCAGCGCGGCGCTCTGCGCCGCAAGGCACGGTGATGGTTTTGAGCCAGTCGCCGGCGCTGGCACCACAAGCGCCGATTTCATGGACTTTGGCACCTTGGGCGGTCAAGTCGTCATACAGCGGGTTGATCAAATAGTTGGCCTGAGACAAATGGCTTTCGCCAATCACGAGCAAGGCCAGTCCGGCGAGGGTTAAAGCGGGCATAGAGGTCAGCTCCAAGGTAGGTGTTAATTTAAAGAACAGGGAGAACTCAGGTGGTACGACCTGATGTCAGGGTTTTTTTAAGGGCGGCAAATCAGCCATTGCGCGAGCGATGCCTTGACTCCAGGCGAGATAGGCGGCGTTCGTGAAATGCTGCCCATCGACCGTGCTCCAGGCACCCGGCTTGGAGAGCTTGAGCGAGTCGATGTAGCGGCAAGGCGCTACATTGGCCGCCAGAAAATCCGACATCACTTTCACCCGGGCATAGGTCTTTCCATACTGGCCGCCTTCGCTGCCCCAGGACGGACCGACCCACACACAGGCAGCGCCGGTGCTGCCGATTTCCTTGCTCAGACTGCTCACCTGTTGCCAAGCCCAAGCTCTGGGAAACTCACTTTTGTAGCCGGCCATCGTGTCGCCCATCACAACAATCACAAGCTGCGTTTTGTCAGCGGCCATCAGCGACTTCACAGGGCGCGTGCTGGCATCGCTGCCGGAGAGCTTCACCGCATTTTTTCCGATGCGTTCGGCACCGCACAGTGCTTTGACGTTGTGCAGCCAGTCTTCAGCGACCGCGCCACAAGCCGACAGCGAATGCACGACCGCACCCTGACGGGTCAGTTCGTCATGCAGCGGCCCGATCAGGTAGTCGGGCTTCGAGAGATGACTGTCGCCAATCATCAGTACCGCAGCGCCCAGAAGCATGCTTGTCACCATGGTTGATAGTTCTTTCGAAATGTGAGGTTTACTGACCGAATGGCGTGATGTAAGGACTGATCGGCAACGCCAAGGGTTGGGTGGTTGGCGCAAAGCTGTAACGCAGATTCAATCCCGCTCGGTACTGGTGATAACTGCCACTGCCGCTGTTGTCGCTCTGCAAGATGGCGTCTAGCAGCCAATGCGGTGCGAGCTGGAGTTGTGCACTGGCCGCCAGCTTGTAGGCCAACCCTGAACTGCTGAGCGGGCTGCCTGTCGTAGAGGCGTCTTGGCTGTATTTTTGATAACCGACAGCGCTTTGCAACACATAGCTAAGTCGACCCGAACGATGCGCCCAATTGAGTGGAACGGTCAGCGCGTTGTACTGCTGCGGACTGAAGTAGCCGCCTTGCCCAAAGCTGAAATCATTCTGATTCTTTTGGTAGGCCAGATGGCTGAAATTCAGCCCTGAACTGAATTGATACTCAGGCCGCCGCAGCACATCGACATAGCTACCCCAACCAAACTCGGTGCGACCATTCGACTCGACCTCATGCCCGGCAAGACGTTGTTTGCCAATGGCCGCCACCACGCCATAGCCGCCCATGTCCTTGGCCAGTTGCAAGCGCGCGCCGCTGGCCATCACCCCGCCCCAAGTCTTCCCGGTGGTGCTGTCGCGTTTGCCGGCAAATGACAACAAGCTGTCGGTGACCGGCCGGCTAGACGCGTCCACTTGATACGTCAGCGACCCGGAGTCGTCCAACGTGCCGTCCAGCTTGACACCGCCGGTGATGCTTTTGAACTGAAAGCCGGCGGGTGTGTGGCCAGCGTCGATCGCCAGCCCACCCGACTTGTAGCCAATCGCGCTAGCAACACCACTGGCCTTGACGCCAGCGCCGGCATCTAGCGAGACGGGTGTCACTTGCAGCTTGAGCTTGCCGTCGCCCACGGGTAAGCGCAGCTCCAAAGGCAGTTCCGTGACCTTGAGTTGGCTGCTGCCCGGGCTGCCACTGCGTTGACGGATTTGAGCACCCAGCAAAACCTCCGGGCTGCGCGTCTGCCGAAGGTCGTTGAGCTCTGCGTTCAAGTTGGGCTTGGCCGGCTCGTTGGCGGCGTCGCCAGCAGCTGCGAATGTCGCCGCGGATGCACGCTGCGCAGGCAACTTAGGCAAGGCTTGTTGCCAGTACTCAGCCGGGCTGGCCGGTGTTGCCTGCAAGTTGTTGGGCTGTAACCAAATCGGGCCACCAACGTCGTTCAATGGGGCTGAACTGTCAGCCGCCGCCAAGGTGACCGTGGCCGACGCATCGATGCCGTTTGCCGCAGCGTTTTGCAGTGAGATCGCCCGTTCGAAGAAAGCTTCGGCCTGTTTCGATTTTCCCTGTGCCTGGTACAGCCTGGCCGCCGTCGCCATGACCTCTGAATTTTCCGGTGCCAGCGTGGTGGCGACCTGCAAGGCTTTGGCGGCCAGTTCGGCGTCTTTCAGTTGCACCGCGATTTGCGCGGCACCCAGCTGCACCTGAATCTGACCGGGGTACTGCATGGCCAGTTGCCTGGCCAGCGCCAGCGCGCCAGGCTTGTCACCGGAAGCCGCCAGCCACCGCGCCAAGGCCGCCTTGGCTAAAACGTCATCGGGTCGTTGCGTCAACAAGGGCTGCAGTTTGTCGTTGGCTGCCACCAACTCGCCACGCTCGCGCAACAAATCGACCTGACGCAAGTTCAGCAAAAACATCAATTCGCTGAGGCTCTTGCCTTCCTCCTGACTCAAGTCGCCGGCTGACAGTTTCTTCAGTACGCCCGCAGACTCAACGTCTTGCCCTGTCCGCAGCAACAGCCCGGCATATTGCAAAGAGTCTGCGGCGACAACGGGTTCGCTGCGTACCATTTGCTGACGCAACAGGGCCAGCCCACGATTCGGCGCGCCCGCGTCGACATAAGCGCTGGCGAGTAGGCCCACCAAGTCTCGATTGCCATCTGTCCAAGACTCTGACTGCGCCAATATCGCCAGCGCCTCCGGCTTGCGGTTCTGACGCGCCAAGCTCGCCGCTTGTGCAGCTTGGTATTGCAGCCAACTGCGCTTATGCAGCGCTGCGATTTCCTGGGTGCGGTCTTTCAGCTCGATGCGCTCCAACGTGGCCAGTGCAGAGCGGAATTGCCCGCGTGCAGCGGCGAAATTGGCACTCGCATAAAGCGCGATCGGGTTGTCCGGCTGGCTTGCCAGCAAGCCGTCAATCAAGCCGCGCGCTTCACTGGCGCGGCCTTGTTGCTGATACAGCTGGGCCAGTTCCCAGCGAATCCACGGATTATCCCGGTCAACACCCATGGCTTCTTCAAGCGTGGCCATAGCCAGCGCGACTTGGCCGCGCCGCAGCGCCGCCTTGGCCTTGCCGCTGACCAGTGCTGCGCGCAGTTGGTTCATCTGGGCGACGCCACCGAGTTGGGCTGGCGTCAGCCGTTCGATCAGCTTCAGCGCCTCGTCGGGTTTGTCCGCTGTCGCCAAGACCAGTGCCAAACCCCGCAAGGCATCGGCGTCGCCACTTTGTCGCGCCAGCAGTTGGCGGTAAGTTTTTTCAGCCGCATCGAACTCGCCGGCCTCCGCTTGCAAGGCAGCCAGCGCCAGCTCGGCAGCGCTTTGTGTTGAATCGAGCTTGATGGCCTGCAACAGCAGGCTGCGGGCGCGCGCAACGTCTCCCTCACGCTGCGCCGTGGTGCCCTGATCAACCAGTCCGAGGTAACGGACCGTCAGCAAGGCTTTGCTCCAGCCGCTGCCATTTTTTTGCTGCGAAGCACGGGTCAGCAAGGTCTGCGATTCTTCCAGACGGTACTGCTTCAGGCGCACCAAGCCCAGCCCACCGAGCGCGTCCATGTCGTTCGGGCTGGCCTTCAGCCTGGCTTGGTATTGACTTTCGGCCAGCACCAAATCACCTTGCTCGAGCGCCTTCAAGCCAGCGGCAATCTGCGGGTTGACCGGTGCCGGCTCGTTGGCCTTGGCCAGCGCTTGCAGCTTTTTGACGCCAACAGCACGCATCTCGCGGACTTCTGCGTCTTCAGGATGCAGCTTCAAATACGCATCGAACAAGCCCAGCATCTCTGGTTTTGCCACGTCAAGCCAGCTCAGCGAGACCTTCCAGCTTTCGGTTGCAAAGCCACTCACAGCGGGATTCAGGGCGACACGCGACAACCGCTCGATGCCATCCACACGGGTCTCTCGCTTGGGCGCTTCGCCGCGCGCCAGCATGAAGGCCAGGTGCATTTCAATTTGCGGGTCTTTGGGGGATGCCTTCAAAAGGCGCTCCAGGCCGCGACGAGCCTCTTTCCACCCAGCGTCCGATTGGCCGACGACACGGTAAAACTCGACGCCGATATCCCCTTGCGGCTCTTTGCCCTGCAATGCCGACCGGTACTGCGCGATGGCTGGCTCAATCTCCTTCGACTCGAACAGCAGGCGTGCTTTTTCGAGGGCCTTGGGGCCATCGCCAGTGCGCAGATTGATGTCTTGCTCCAACTGCGCCACATAGCGACTGTTCGGATCGAGCGCGCGCAGCCGTGCCAGCAAGTCTGCGGCGCTGCGCTTTAAGTTGATCTCAACTTGCGCCAGGCCGTAGAGTGCGCGCGGCTCTGTGGGGTCCAATTGCGATAGCTTGCCCCAGGCCTCGGCGGCGCGTTCGTTGTTGCCCTTAGCCTGCCAGAACAAGCCTTGTTCAAGCAGCGCCTTGCTGGCGGTCTCTTGGGTGAATCCGGCCTGACAGCCAAGGCCGAGCAGCAAGCTGAGTGCTAAAGGGTGTTTGCGGGGGAACATGTTGTTTGCCATTTCAGTTGCACCTGTCCGTTGGGAAGAAAGTGAAAACGCTTGTCAGTCCAGCCAAGCCCGAACAGGCTCAGCACGTGGTCGTAATAAGGCGGCGGGCCTTTTAAAAGCTGTTCTGGTGCCAGCGATTGCGTCAACGATTGGCGAGCGCGCGAGGCTTGCTGCGTCATCGCCTGCGTCGATCCGAGCGTCGCCAAATACGGCAGCACGGCAGCCGAAAAACCAAACGGTCCGTCGCCGCGGCCGACACCGGTTGTCAAGTCGACCGCTTCGGGCGGCAAGGCTTGCGTCTGCAGCGTTGTGTCCATGCCCCGCAAGGCCTGCAGCAACGGCGTAGACAAGGGGTCGTTGGTGGCGGTCATGCCCGCCCAGAGGTAAATGCGTATCGCGTCGTAACTGCCGATGGCGCCTGTCACGGGGTCCACCGCAAACTGTGGCTGATGCTGGGGGTCAGCGCGATAACCTGTCCAATCACCGGTGAATCCTTTTGGACTTGCTGCAGAGGTCAACTTCAGCGTGTTGGTGGCGACAGCAGCCCAGGGGCCTTGCGGCACCTCCAGTTCAAAACGGCGCAACAGCGGCAGTGGCAGGTAACTGGCGTTCAAGCGCCAGCTGCCATCGGTCTGCACAAAGCCAAAGGGGCCCGG
>CANCCE010000108.1 GCA_947374505.1 Comamonadaceae bacterium
TCGCTCGGACTCGACATGTACAAGATGCGTGAACCGCTTGAAAAAGCCGGTATGCGCTACATCGACTGAAGCGCTTCGCACTGCATGCTCGCCAGCTAATACAGAAAGAGACCCATGAACTTGCGCAGAAAAATATTTTTGAGTTTGGCTTCAGGGGTTCTTGCGCTGGCCGCTGGCTGTGCGGCTGTCGTACCGGCCGTCGATCCGTTAGTCATCCAGACGCTGGCGCCCACCGGAAGCTTGCGTGTGGGCGTGTATCTTGGGAGCCCAACGTCCCTGGTGCGCGATGCCAAAACCGGCGACAAAGCCGGTGTCGCGTTTGAGCTTGGACAAGCTCTAGGGCGTCAGCTTGGCGTGCCGGTGGAGATCAAGGAATTCACCCGCTTGGCGGACGTTCTGGAAGCTCTCAAGGGAGGCACGGTGGATTTCACGTTCACCAACGCCACGGCAGTGCGCGCCCGCGAGATGGACTTCACCGCGCCTTTGGTGCGGCTCGAACTCGGTTATCTGGTGCCACCCGCATCAGCACTGAAAAACGTCACCGATGTCGACAAGCCGGGCACCCGTGTCGGTGTGGCGCAGGGCAGTTCTTCGCAAGGTGTGCTGGGGCGGCTTTTCAAGAGTGCCGTGGTGGTGCCGGCGCCATCGGTCACGCAAGCGCAAGTCATGTTCCGTGAAGGTCAGATAGACGCCTTCGCCACCAACAAGGGCATCCTCAATGAGATGGCTGACGCGCTGCCTGGCTACCGAATTTTGGATGGCCGTTGGGGTCTCGAAACCATGGCCATTGCGATTCCGCAGCACCGCGGCGCAGGCATGCCTTACTTGCGTCAGTTTGCTGACGACGCACGCCGGTCAGGTTTGTTGGCTGACATCGTGAAACGCGCTGGCTTACGCGGCACCAGCTCAGACTGATCTTTATATTTTTATGAACGGACGCATCATGACCTTATTCAATCAATTCAATTCAGCACAGCCTCAGACACGCCGTTACAGCTTGGCCGCGTTGCTGCTGTGCGCCTGCGGTGCCAGCTTTTTGGCCAGCTCTGCGCTGGCCCAGACCTACCCAGCCAAGCCAATCAAGCTCGTCGTCGGCTATCCGGCTGGCGGCGCGGTGGACATCGTGGCGCGCACCATGGGTCAGACGCTGTCGGCCAGCATGGGCCAGCCCTTTGTCATCGAGAACAAGCCCGGCGCCGGTACCAATATTGCCGTGAAATATGTCATCGACAGCCCGGCCGATGGCTACACCTTGATGTTGGCTGCCAATGCGCTGGCTGCCAACATGTCGCTCTACCAGCCGGCGCCTTTTGACGCTGAAAAAGACCTGACGCCGATTGCGCTGGTCGGTCGCGTGCCCGTAGTGCTGGCCGTCAACGCCGCGACCGGCCCGGCGACATTGGCCAAATTGATCGAGTTGGCCAAGGCCAAGCCCGGCAGCGTCAACTACGCCAGCCCGGGCAATGGCTCAACACCGCACATGGCGGTGGAGTTGTTCCAGGCCATAGCTGGCATTTCAATGTCGCACGTGCCTTACCGTGGCGGCGGCCCCGCCATCACCGACGTCATCGGCGGTCAGTTGCCGATGGTCGCTGTCAACGCACTGGAGGCACTGCCGCACGTTAAAAGCGGGCGTCTGCGCGTGCTGGCTGTGTTGAGCCCCACACGCGCCGCCACACTGCCTGATGTGCCGACGATGGCCGAGAGTGGTTTTCCAGGCTTTGAGGCTTCGGTCTGGTACGGCTTGGTAGCGCCTGCTTCGACCCCCAAAGCGGTGGTGCAGCGCTTGCACGCCGAAGTTCAGAAGGCCTTGCAAACACCGGAGGTGCGCGAGCGCATGGCGGCTGTGGGTGGCATCGTGTTGCCGGGAAGCACCGAGCAATTTGCTGCGTTGATCCACTCCGATCGTCTGCGTTACGCCAAGGTCGTTCGCGACGCCAACATCAAACCTGACTGATCAACATCAGCCACCCCTCAAACCAAAGACCTCGATGGAATTCACCAAAACACCCGGCTGGCTCGACTGGTACGCCAGCCCGAGCCAACCCCGCTTCAAGTTGCCCGTGGGCGCGGTCGACGCGCACTGCCATGTCTTTGGCCCCGTTGCGCAATTCCCGTATGCGGCAGAGCGCAAGTACACGCCGTGCGATGCGTCGGCTGCGCAGTTGTTTGCCTTGCGCGACCACCTCGGTTTTGCCCGCAACGTGATCGTTCAGGCCACTTGCCACGGTACGGACAACAGCGCCATGCTCGCGGCACTCACGGCTTCAGAAGGCCGTGCGCGTGGCGTGGCCACGGTGCGCCGTGACGTCACCGATGCAGCCTTGCAGGAGATGCATGCGGCTGGCGTGCGCGCGGTACGTTTTAACTTTGTCAAACGGCTGGTTGACTTCACGCCAAAAGATGAGCTGCTTGAAATTGCTGCACGCATTGCGCCCCTAGGCTGGCATGTGGTGATTTACTTTGAAGCTGTGGACCTGCCCGAGTTGTGGGACTTTTTCACCGCTTTGCCGACCACTGTGGTGGTCGACCACATGGGCCGACCCAATGTCAGTCAGCCGGTGGACGGGCCGGAATTTGAGTTGTTCGTGAAGTTCATGCGCCAGCACCCGAACGTCTGGAGTAAAGTCACTTGCCCCGAGCGCTTGAGCGTGACGGGGCCGAAGGCGCTGAACGGTGAGACGCCGGCGTACCGCGACGTCGTTCCCTTTGCTCGGCGTTTGGTCGAGAGCTTTCCGGACCGCGTGTTGTGGGGCACCGACTGGCCGCACCCAAACCTCAAAGACCACATGCCCGACGACGGTCTGCTGGTCGATTTCATTCCCGCCATCGCCACCACGCCAGCGCTGCAACAGCAGTTGCTGGTCGGCAACCCGATGCGCTTGTATTGGCCTGAACTGGTTGCCTAGCCAAGTCAGCGTTTGCGCAAGCCCAACGCCATCACTGCTGCCACGACAAGCAAAGCGCCGGCCACTTGCACCGGCGCGATGCTCTGGCCAAGCAGCAACCAAGCCAAGACCAAGGCAAACACCGGTTCCACATTCATGATGGCCGAGTTGCCGACCACGCCCAGTTTGGGCAGTACCGCGAACAAGATGGTGAAGGCCGTGCCGTACAAAAACGTCAGCGCGGCCAAGCCCCACCAACCGGCCATTGCTTGCGGAAAATGAAAGCCGCCTTGTCCAACCACCACACTCAATCCCACCAAGCCAGTCAGCATCAAGGTGGTGGCGGTGCGCACGCGGGCATCCAAGTCTGCGGCTTCGTTTTGTGTCAACACCAGCGCCAGCGCGAAGGTTCCGGCGGCCGCCATGGCAAAGCCAACACCCGCCCCGATGCGGGACCATTGGCCTGATGCACCCAAGCCAGACGTCGCACCCAACACATCGAGCGCCAGTGCCAGCCCCAGCAAGATCACTGGCATGGCCATGAGCATGGCGCGCTCGGGCCGTTGTCGGTAAATCACCCAAGCCCACAGCGCGGTCCAAATCGGATACGTGTTGAAGGCCAACAGCGCCAACGCCACCGGCAGCAGGGCCACGGATGAATAGATGCACAAGCTCTGCACGCCGATCAACAAACCGATAACGGGCAGCACGCGTTTGTGGCGTGCGCTAAAGCGCAGGCGGGCGCCTTGCACCACGATGATGATGGCAATGACCAGCGCCGTCACCCAGCTGCGAAAGACCACGGCCGTCGCCACATCGGTGCCGTTGTTGAAGGCGATGCGGGCGGCCACATGGTTGCCGCCCATCATCAGCGCGACCAGCAGCAGCGTGGCAAAAGCGCTGGCGCTGAGCGCCTTGACAGGTGTGATGGCGGTGGGTGTGGAGCGGTTCATGCGCGGATGTTACGCCCAGAAAAAGTGACGACAAAAAGATAAGGCCGGGTAAGTACTATGCACAAAATTAATTTTTGTGCATAAAGTTGCGAAAATTGAAAAGCCACCAGATGCTGCCCGTCACCGCCTCAATGCACACCTCACTCTCTGAAAAAGCCTTTGCACAGCTGCGTCATGCCGTGCTCGCGGGTGCTTTCGAGCCGGGGGCCAAACTCAAGATTGACGAGTTGCAAGGGAGTTATGGTTTTTCCAGCAGTCCGTTGCGAGAAGCCTTGAACCGCCTGAGTCAAGAAGGCTTGGTCAGGGCCGATGATCGAAAAGGATTCCGAGTCGCACCCATATCGCGTGACGACCTGGCTGACATCACGCACATGCGTTTGATGGTCGATGTCGCTGCGCTGCGTGAATCCATACAACACGGTGACGATGTTTGGGAAGCGGCCATCGTCGCTGCGGCTCATCGCCTGGCCAAGGTTGAGTCACAACTGAGCGAAGGGCCGAAGGTGCTCAACGACACTTGGAGTGGCCTGCATCGTGACTACCATTTAGCGCTGCTGGCGGCCTGCCCATCACAGCGCCAACGCGCCTTGTGTGCCAGTTTGTTTGACCAGGCCGAGCGTTACCGACGTTACTCAGCGCTGCATCGCGTGACCCATCACAACAAAAATAAGTCGCACCGCCGCCTGATGGACGCCGTGCTCAAGCGCGATGCGGACACTGCTTGTGTGTTGCTGGACGAACACATCCGCAGCACCCAGATCAATGTCGAAGCTGCGCTCCAGCGCTTTGAGGCCAGCCAGAACTAATGCCCGCGAACCTCATTCAATAAAGGAAACCCATGCTGTCAGTGACCCGGCCGACGCCATCGCACTTTGGAATTTTTGTCACCGACATCGTGCGCATGGTGGCTTTTTACACACAGGTTTTTGGGCTCACGGTCACCGACCGCGGTGTCGGTAGAACCTTCAAGAGCGAGCTGGTGTTCATGAGTGCCAGTCCAGACCAGCATCATCAGCTGGTGTTGGCCTCAGGTCGTCCGCCGGAAGCGACCTTCAGCACCGTCATGCAAATTTCGTTTGCTGTGCCCAGCATCCAACACATCCGAGATGCGCAAGCCGCTGCGCTGGTCCATGGCGCGACCCAGATGCGTGGCCTGAACCATGGCAACGCCTTGTCAATTTATTTTTCAGACCCCGAGGGCAACACCATCGAGGTCTACCTCGATACCCCTTGGTACGTGGCGCAACCGCATGGTGATCCGCTCGACCTCAGCAAGAGCGACGCAGAGCTGATGCGCGAGACCGAGGCCATCTGCCGCGCCGACCCGACCTTCATGCCCCTAGCCGATTGGCAAGCCTGCTTTGAAAGCCAAAAGGCTGCGTGATGAAAAGCCGATATTTTTTGTTTTAACTGTTGGAGATTTCATGAGATTACTGTCTTACTTGCATCAAGGCCAAGAATGCTATGGCGCTGCCATTGGCGATGAGGTGGTTAACTTGAGCCGCAGCCGGCCACAGTTGCCCTCACTGGCTGAGTACATCGGTTCGGGCGAATACTTGAAGGCGGCAGAGCACGCCAAAGGCGCACCCGTTGACGGTCCGTTGGCGACCCTGCATTACCTGCCGGTGATCCCGCGTTCTGAAAAAATCATTTGCGCCGTGCGCAATTACATGGACCACCACAAAGAAGTGCTGGCCGCTGGCATGCACCGTGAGTTGTCTGAGCAGCCACCGATCTTCTTACGCGTCTGGCGCTCCCAAATCGGGCACAACCAGCCTATCGTCAACCCGAAGGTGTCTGACTCACTGGACTGGGAAGGCGAGTTGGCCGTGATCATCGGCAAGGAAGGCCGCAACATCCCGAAAGAAGATGCGTGGGACTACGTTGCCGGCTACTCCTGCTACAACGACGCGAGCGTGCGTGAGTGGCAATTCCATGCCAAGCAAATTGCATCTGGCAAAAACTTCGAAGCTACCGGCGGCTTTGGCCCCTGGATGGTCACCGCCGACGAAATCGCGCCGGGCCGCGAACTCAAACTGGTCACGCGCCTGAATGGCAAGGTCGAGCAGTCTAGCCATACCGGCCACATGATTTTTGACATTCCGACGCTGATCAATTACGCCTCGACCATCTTCACGTTGGTCCCAGGCGACGTCATCGCTACTGGCACGCCGGCGGGTGTGGGCTGGAGCCGCAAGCCGCCGCTGGTCATGCGCGCGGGGGATGTGGTGGAAGTTGAAATCGAAGCGGTTGGTACCTTGCGCAACCCGATCGCCGCTGGCGATTAAATACAGCTGACCGGCCATGGGCCCGTCAGAGGTCCAGGCTATGTTTTTATACAACACCAGGAGACAAGCATGGACAGAAGACTCTTTTTAAGCCTCGGTGCCGCTGGTGCTGCGGCCAGCCTGCCAACGTGGGCTCAAACTTATCCTGAGCGGCCAATTCGCATCTTGCAGGGCTTCGCGCCTGGCGGCAATGCCGATGCGATTGCGCGTTTGGTGGGGGGCGAAATAGGCAAGACCTTAGGCCAGCCCTTCGTGGTCGAAGCTCAAGCCGGCGCGGGTGGCACGATTGCCGCCACCACTGTCTCCCGCGCCAAGCCCGATGGCTACACGCTGTTGCTCGCCACCGGTGGCCATGTGGTCGCCGGTGCGCTGTACAACACGCTGGCGTACCAGACCGTCAGCAGTTTTGAGATGGTCTCGACCATCACGTATTTCCCTTTCCTGATCGTCACGCAAGCCAATTCGAAATTCCGCAATTTCAAGGATGTGGTGGCTGCGGCGAAAACCGCGCCTGGCGCGCTAGCCTATGGCACGGCCGGCATTGGTTCGACGCACCATTTGGCGGGTGAATTGCTGGCTAAGATGGCGGGTGTTGACATGCTGCACGTGCCCTACCGCGGCGATGCCGCCTCGCTCACCGCGCTGCTGGCGGGGGACGTGCCTTTCATCATCGCGCCACCGACCGCTGTGCTGAGCAACATCAAGGCCGGCAAGCTGATGGCGTTGGCGACCACCGGTCCCCAGCGTTGGCCGGGCTTGCCGGAGGTGCCGACCGTGAGTGAGCAAGGTGTGACCGGCTACGACGTGCGCTCGTGGGCCGGGCTGATGGCACCGGCCGGCACACCGCGCGCTGTGGTCGACCGACTCAATGCCGAAATGCTCAAAGCCTTGCAGATACCAGCGGTGAAGACCCGGCTTGAAGACATTGGCGGCGAGGTCCGCGGCAGCACGCCTGAAGAGATGAAAGCCATGGTCGCTTCAGAACTCAGTCGTTGGGTGCAGGTGGTGGCTGACGCCAAAATTCCAAAGCAATGAACATCAACGCAACAAATTAACTGACGAAGGTCTTATGTCCCTGATCGAAATCCGTAAACGCAGCCTGACCATAGAAACCATTCACCACGAAGGCGGTGCACCCGTGGCCACGCCGTTGCGGTTGGCTGCTGCTTGCGCCGTGGTGCGCAACCCCTACGCCGGCCGCTACGAGCCCGATCTCATGCCCTTCATGGCCGAGTTGCGTGCGCTCGGGACTTTGCTGGCTGAAGAATTGGTTGGTGTGCTGGGTAAAGAGAATGTTGAGGTTTACAGCAAGGCCGCTATCGTCGGTGTTGACGGTGAGTTGGAGCATGCCGCCGTGTGGCATGAAGCCGGCGGTTGGGCCATGCGCAGCGTGCTGGGCGAACCCAAAGCCATGGTGCCAGCAGCCAAGGCCGTGGCGGCGACAGGCTACCGCCTGATGGTGCCACTCCATTACATCCACGCCAGCTATGTGCGCAGCCACTACAACGTCATGGAAATTGGCATTCAAGACGCGCCCCGGCCGCGAGAAATTGTCTACGCGTTGGTCATGGGCACCGGGGGGCGGGTGCATTCGCGCCTTGGCGGACTGACCAAAGAGCAAGTCAGCGTACACGACGGACAGCGTTGAGCTGTTTGCGCTGATGTTTCAGCGCTGAGGCAGCAAGACCAGTTTGCCCAGCGTCTGCCCTGCGTCCAGCAAGGTGTGTGCTTGGCGCGCATCAGACAGCGTGAGTCGCGTTGATGGAGGTGGGCGGAGAGCGCCCGAGGCCATGAGCGAGATCGCGCGCTCCATCAGTGCTCGCCGTTGTGCCGGTGCTTGATCGAGCGTGTGGATGGAGTAGCAGCGCACGCCCAAGCTCTTACCCAACAAGCGGCGCATATCACCCAGCAGGTTGTTGGGCGGCAAGCCGCCTAGCGCGTTGTAAGACAGCAAGGTACCCAGCGGCGCCAGCAAGTCCAGTTGCGCGTTGAAGCCCGGGCCTGCCACATGGTCCAGCACGAGATCCACACCGCGTCCAGCGGTCAGCGCCATCACTTCGGTCTGTACGGATTGATGGCCTCGGTGAATCAGGTGGCGAGCGCCGGCAGCTTGCGCGTAAGCGTATTTCTCATCACTGCTCACAGTGCCGATGGCCAGCAAGCCATCGGCCTCGGCCAGTTGCAAGACCGCGGTGCCGACACCGCCAGCCGCGCCATGTATCAAAACACTGGTGGGGCGTTGGATGCCTGAGGCGTAGAGCAGCGCGCCGGCCAACTGGTAGTTGCCCAAGGTCACCGCATCGACCGATGACAACTCGTCTGGCAATAGATACACAGCATCCGCCGGTACAGAGATGGCCTCGGCATAACAGCCGCCACGCTGGGACAGTTCACGCGCGCTCACCAGCACGCGCTGGCCAAGGCGCAGGTGGGTGACAGCAGAACCTAAAGCGTCAATGCACCCCGCCATTTCGTTGCCGGGCACCGCTGGCAAGGGTGGCATCCAAGCGTAACTGCCTTTGCGAATCAGCGCATCGGGTTTGCCGACACCGATGGCTTCGGCGCGCACCCGCACTTCATGCGGCGCTGGTTGTGGCAGTGGCCGTCTGACCAGTTCGAGCACCTCGGGACCCCCCGTGCGCGCGAGTTGAATGACGTTAATGGCATCTGTGTCAAGCGAATCAGTCATGGCATC
>CANCCE010000109.1 GCA_947374505.1 Comamonadaceae bacterium
GCGTGCCGCACCTCGTCAAAACGCTGGTGCAAAGAAGCGTCGCCCAACACACACCGGGCACGCGTCATGGCTTGGTGTTCCCAGGTCCAAGCGGTGTTGCTGCCGCGCTGCTGCTGGTAATTCGCATACGCCGCAAAACTGATGACCAACAGACCCGAGCCGCCATTCGGCCGCAACGCGGTATCGATCTCAAACAAGTCGCCTTCAGCCGTCTTCACCGTCAACCAATTGATGATCTTGCGGACCAGCGTGGCATACACCTCGCTCGCCTGTTCATCGTCGTCCTCATAGACAAACACGATGTCCAGATCGCTGCCGTAGCCGAGCTCTTTGCCGCCCAACTTCCCATACGCAATGACAGCGAATTGGGACTGCTCGCGGTGCCGGTATTTCAGGCGCTGCCAGCACCAGTCAGCCGTCAGGCTGAGCACGGCTTCCGCCAAGGCGCTGAGGTCATCGGCCACCTGTTCGACGGTCAGCATGTCTTCCAAATCGCGCGCCAATGTGCGAAAAACCTCGGCATGGTGCGCGCGCCGCAACAAGTTGAGACAGGCTTCGTCATCGTCCTCGCCCGTCCGCTTCAGCGCGGCCAGACGCAGCTCAACCTCGGCTTTGAAAGTGGCTGCATCGAAGCGCTGGTGCAACATATCGTCACTGGCCAACTCATCAATCACACTCGGATGCTGCTGCAGGTAACGCGCCGTCCACTTGGCCGCACCCAACAGCCTTAACAAGCGCTCATGCACCGAAGGCCGTTCGAGCAGCATGGCGAGGTAACTTTCACGCCGTAGCAAGGGTTCAATCCAATCGACCAGACGCAACGCAGCTTCTTCGGTGGCCTTGCCTTCGCTCAGCAAGACGGCCGTTCGCTGCACCAAGCGAATCAGTCGGCCACGGGACTCTTCGCGCAGCACCAGCACGCGGGGGTGGCTGCTCCACTCGGAAATTCGCTCTCGAAAACCCAGCGGCCAAGCGGCGGCTTGCTGCTCCACCAGCTCACTGATTTCTTGCGGTGCGCTGGCTGTTTTATTGCAGCCTTTGCATTCAGCATTGCCGCCGAGCAGCTTGTCAAATTCGCCCGCCACCAGCTCACGGTGCGCATCCAATTCGGCCAAAAACGAACAACAGTCGCTGTAGCCCAAGGTTTTTGAAATCCAGGCCAAGTCGTCGTCGCGGGTCGGCAAGACGTGCGTCTGCTGGTCGTCTAAGTACTGAATACGGTGTTCGACGCGGCGTAAAAAAACATACGCACGAGCCATCGCCTCGGCGGTTTCTTTCGGCATCAAGCCGGCATTGGCGACGCGCTGCAACGCATCCAGCGTCGGGCGGGTACGCAACTCCGGAAATTGCCCGCCACGGACGACTTGCAACAGTTGCACGGTGAATTCAATTTCACGGATGCCGCCGCGAGACAACTTGACGTCGTTGGCGCGCTCAGGGTGACCGGCGCTCCGACGCTGAGCCTGCTCGCGGATTTGACGGTGCAAGATACGCAACGCATCAAAAACGTTGTAATCCAGGTAGCGCCTGAAGACAAAGGGCAACACCGAGCTGCGCAAAGCCTGCGCCGAGCCATTGCTGACATTGTTGCTGCCGCCGGTTTCATGGCTGTTGCCGGTCACACCGCCGCTGAGGCTGGTCAAAGGTGCGACCACCCGGCTTTTAAGCCAGGCAAAGCGCTCCCACTCACGGCCTTGCACCTGAAAATACTCTTCCAGCGCGTTAAGGGAGATCGCCGCTGGCCCGGAGTTGCCGTTGGGGCGCAGGGCCAGATCGACTCGAAAGACAAATCCATGCTCGGTGGTGTCACCGATCAACGCGTACATGGCCTTGACTTGATGTGCAAAATATTCGTGATTCGAAATGTGGCCGCGACCATCGGCACGACCGCTTGTCTGGCCGTCATGGTCATAGACATAAATCAGGTCGATGTCGCTTGAGACATTCAGCTCGCGCGCGCCCAGCTTGCCCATGCCGATAACCCACAGACTGGCGCGCACGGCAGGGTTGACAGGGGCAACTGCGGTCTCTGAAACGGTCACCAACTCAGGCGGCACCAACGGCGCGCCATACAACGCGTCCAGCTCCAACCGGGTAGCGCACATGGCGACATCGAGCGCCAATTCAGCCAGATCGGTCATGGCTCGGGTGACCACCAGCAACGGCGCTTGGGTCGGGCCATCGCCTTCGCAATCCAACACCACCAAGCGCTCCATGACGATCTGGCGCAACACCCGCAAGGCCGCACCCGTGGTCAAGCCCTGCGCCAACAACGCGTTCAACGCCGTTTGCATGGCCGCTCGCTCTGGCGGACCGGCGGCTAAAAGAGGCAGTTGGTCGGCATAACGGCGCCGCAGGCGCTGGACGCAGCGCGAGTAGGCGGCACCTTCCTCCTCAAGGCCGGCGGTCAGAGGGGTTGCGTTGGGTTCAGACAAAGCGGTCAAATCAGCGTCAGGCGTTGAGTACATCAAGGTAAACAGTTTTCAGATTGAACCCCCGCCAGCCGCGACAGTCATAATTCCGAAGCCAATGGATCCTGTAACGCCCCCCCCAACCCTGCTGCCGCCTCGCCGCGTTCGCCTGACAGCCCGCGTGTCGCGGGTATTGTTGTGGCTGCTCGTGGCATTCTGGCTACTGGTAGGGCTCAGCTATGGACTGCTACAAATCTGGATTGTGCCGCGTATTGGCGATTTTCGCCCACGCCTTGAAATCGAGGCCAGTCGCGCGCTAGGGGTACCCGTTCGCATCGGCAACATCAACGCCCATTCCGGCGGCTTGATCCCTTCTTTCGAACTCACCGAAGTCAGCTTGCTCGACCGCGAAGGTCGCACCGCGCTGCGCCTGCCTCGCGTGGTGGCCGCGTTGTCGCCTCGCTCGCTGTGGAGTCTGGGTTTTGAGCAATTGGTGATCGATGGCGCCGAAATCGACATTCGACGCACGGCCAATGGTCAATTTCAAATCGCTGGCCTCGACCTGTCCGACACCGCGCGTGGCAATACAGCGTTTGCCGACTGGGCTTTTGAGCAAACCGAGCTGGTCTTGCGCGGTGGTGTCGTGCGCTGGACTGACGAAACACGCGACGCACCGCCGCTGGTCTTGACCGACCTGGTCGCTGTCTTGCGCAACCCGGGCAAACGCCATCTGATGCGCATCGACGCGACACCGCCAGCCGCCTGGGGCGAGCGCTTCAGCGTGCGGGCCCGGCTGAGACAGCCGTTGCTATCGGGCAGCGGCTCATCGTGGAAGACTTGGTCTGGTCAGCTGTACAGCGAGTTCAGCCGCGCCGATGTCTCGCAGCTGAGGCAATACATCAGCCCGGAACAATTTGGCGTTGACGTCAGCAGCGGCCGAGGGTCTTTGCGCATTTGGGCCGATCTCGCGACCGGCCAATTCACTGGCGCGACGGCTGATCTTGCCCTGAAAGACGTCAGCACCCGACTGGCCCGCGAGCTGCAGCCGCTGACGCTGGTCTCGGTGGTCGGCCGCTTTGGAGGCCAACTGCGCGTCAACGGCTTTAGCCTGCAGACCGACGGCTTGTCCTTTGAACTAGACGATGGCTTGGTCTGGCCGGGCGGTAATGTATGGCTGACGCACACCGATGCTGAAGGCCGCCAACCGTCCAAGACTGAGCTCAAAGCTGACAAGTTGGACTTGACTACTTTGGCCCGCATGGCCAAGCGTTTACCGTTGGGCGACACCACCCACGCCATGCTCAACAGCTTTGCGCCCAAAGGACTGGTGGAGCGCGTCGAGACAAGCTGGTATGGTGAGCTGACAGCCCCCCTCAAACTGTCAGCGCGCGGTCGCGTGACCGGCCTAACGCTGGCTGCAGCAGTCGCCAGCGCCAGCACACTGGCGCAGCCGCTACCGGGCCGGCCCGGCGTCGAAAATGCCACGGTTGACTTCGACCTGACGCAAGAAGGCGGTCAAGCTCAGGTCCAACTGGCTCAGGGGGCACTCGAATTTCCAGGCGTTTTTGAGCAACCTCGCGTGCTCTTCAAAGAGCTTTCAACCGAAGTGCAATGGAAACTCAGCGGCGCACAGGTTGAGTTACAGCTGCGCAAACTGCGCTTTGCCAATGCCGATGCTGAGGGTCAAGCAGAAGTCCGCTGGACCAGCGCAGACAAAGCCGCAACCACCGCGGGAAAAGCGCTCAGACGTCATCCGGGTGTGCTGGACTTGCAAGGCAGCATGAGTCGCGGCGACGCCAGCCAAGTGCATCGCTATCTGCCGCTGGTGTTACCCGAGTCAGCACGGCACTATGTGCGCGACGCAGTGCAGCAAGGTCAACTGAGTGAGGTCAAATTCAAGGTCAAAGGCGACTTGCTGCAACTGCCCTTTGCGAATCCAAAACACGGCGATTTTCTGGTGACGGCCAAAGCGAGTAATGTGCGCTATGCCTATGTTCCCCCAACACTTTCAACCAAAGCAAGCAGCACTACCGCCAAGCCGTGGCCCACGCTCGAGTCCCTGCAGGGCGATTTGATTTTCAGCCGCCAAAGCCTTGACGTGCGTGCCGCGCAGGGGCGCGTGGCTGGCCTTGACGGACTCCTGCTCGTGCGAAGCAGCGCACGCGTGCCCAATCTGGCTGATCCGGTCGTCGAAATCAACACCAACATCAAAGGCCAACTGGCGCAAGGCCTGCAGTTTGTCAACACCTCGCCGGTGTCCAACATGTTGGGCGATGCACTGCTGCAAACCACCGCCAGTGGCCAAGCCGACTACACCATGCGCTTGCTGCTGCCTTTGTACAACCTCGACAAAAGCACCGTGCAAGGCAATCTCGCGCTGGCCGGCAACGACGTTCAATTCACAGCCAACAGCCCAGCGCTGGGACGCCTGAGAGGTGCATTGGCGTTCACCGAAAACAGCTTTCGGGTGAGCAATGCGCAAGCTCGCATGCTTGGCGGCGAGATCCGCTTTGACGGCGGCATGCGAGCCGGCGCTACGGCCTCGGGCACCGGGCGCAATATGGCGGCCGCTGAACCCGTCGAAGCACCCATTTTGTTTCGCGGCCAAGGCACGATTTCTGCCGAGGGCCTGCAGCAGGCACGCGAGTTGGGCATCGTCGCCACGCTGGCAAACCATGCCAGCGGCAGCGCCGCCTACAGCGCCACGCTGGGCTTTCGCCGCGGCAACGCCGAGCTCAGCGTCAGCAGCAGCTTACAGGGTATGGCACTGAATTTGCCAGCCCCCTTGAGCAAAGTCGCTGGCGAGCCGCTGCCACTGCAGTTCGATCAGACGCTGCTGCGCGAGTCGCTGGCACCAGGTAAAAGCCTGCAAGACCAGCTGAGCCTCACGCTCGGCAAGCTCGCCAGCGTGCGCTATGTGCGCGACCTGAGGGGTGCAGAGCCACGGGTGCAGAGCGGCAGCATCGGGGTCGGATTGGAGGCTGGCGAATCAGTGGCACAGCCGGCTAACCAAGTCGCGGCCAATGTGAACTTGCTGCGCGTTGATGTTGACGCTTGGCGCAACGTGATCAGCGCGGCCACGTCGCCCAAGAACACTGCGGCGAAAAAGCCAGCCGCCACTTCTGCAGGGGCAGGCTCAGACTACCTGCCGACCATGCTGGCATTGCGCGCCAATGAATTGACTTTTGAAGGCTATCAACTCAACAAAGTGGTGTTGGGCGCATCGCGCGTGGGTTCTAACTGGCGCGCCAACATGGATGCGGAGGAACTGAGTGGTTACGCCGAATTCGGCCAACCCAACGCAGTCCCGGGGGGTGCCGGCGACCGCCTTTATGCGCGACTCTCCCGTCTGCGTCTCGGTGCCAGCACCGCGCGTGAAGTGGAAACACTGCTGGAGGGCCAGCCAGCAGCCATTCCAGCGCTTGACATTGTCGTGGAGAACATGGAACTAAAGGGTAAAAAACTCGGCCGCGTAGAGGTCGAGGCGGTGAACCGCGGCGCGCAGTTACTGGCGCGCGACAGCGGCGTGCGCGAATGGCGGCTGAACAAACTCAATGTCATCTCACCGGACGCCACGCTCTCAGCCAATGGCAACTGGGCCGCCTTGACGCCGTCAACGCCAAGCCGCCGGGTACAAATGGAATTCAAACTCGACATCCATAACTCGGGTGAACTCTTGAAACGACTGGGGATGGATGGTTTGGTGCGCCGAGGCAAAGGCAAACTCGAAGGCCAAGTGGGCTGGATGGGCTCCCCGCTGAGCCTCGACTACCCGAGTTTGAGTGGGCAATTCAATGTCAATGTCGAGAGCGGGCAGTTCCTCAAAGCGGAACCCGGCATCGCCAAGCTACTGGGCGTGCTGAGTCTCCAAGCTTTGCCTCGCCGGCTAACGCTGGATTTCCGCGACGTATTCTCGGAAGGTTTTGCCTTTGACTTTGTGCGCGGCGACGTCGCCATTGAGCAGGGCCTGGCGCGCACCAACAACCTGCAAATGAAGGGCGTGAGTGCCGCCGTGCTGATGGATGGCAGCGCCAACATCGCCCGCGAAACGCAAGACTTGAGGGTCGTGGTGATCCCGGAGGTCAACGCGGGCACTGCCTCGCTGATCGCCACCGCCATCAACCCGGCCATCGGCCTCGGGACGTTTTTGGCTCAGATGTTTTTCCGCCGGCCCTTGACCGAAGCGGCGACTCAGGAATTTCACATCGACGGGTTGTGGAGCGATCCTCGGATTACACGCGTTGAGCGAAAGCCCGCCAGCGCCACACCCGGCAAAGCCACCGGAGGCAGCCCGCCATGAACCGCCTGAAATTCAAGCTCAGTCCCTCGGCCGTGGCTTTTGCACGAACCGTTTGGGCCAACCGGCGGCTGTGGCGCCTGACCTTGAAGTGGAATCGTCGCTGGTCGCTATGGGTGCTGCTGGTGGCGCTGCTGGTGTCCATGCTAGGCACACTGGTCTGGCTGGCCGGTCGCTACGAAGGCAGCTTGATCCAGACCCGTCTGGATCGCGACACTGCCGAAATCGTCACTGACATTCGCACGGGCCTGACGCGCAATATCCAGAGCCTGGAAGCACTGCAATCCAGTGAACGCGATACTGAGTTCTGGCGCTTGCAAGTCAGTGAATTGTTACGCCAACACCGCGAAATTCTTCGCATCGAATGGCGCGACACCTCACTAGATGTGGTGCGGGCCGGCAGCACGGCCTTCAGACCGTCGGTGTTTGATCGTATGGGCCGGGCCAGCGCCATGCTGGACACCACACAAGCTTGCGCGACTGCGCTGCGCATGAATGGCCCGGCTTATTCGGGCAGCTACTTCATGCCGCAAAAAGATGGCCTCGGCATGGAGCTGCTCGACCTTTGCATCCCACTGATGGACGATGGCCAATTGGCCGGCTACAACGTGGTCACCTATTCGCTGCAAGAAATCTTGTCGGAGCTGGTGAATAAACAACTGTCGCGCGGACAAGGGCTGTCGTTCACAGAGGCCGATGGCACGCGGCTGGCGATTGCCGGCACGCCCACGCGTGGCAACCGCATTTACAGTGCGCACCAGTTGCTGGATCTGCCAGGCACCACGCTGGTGGTGCGCATGGACAGCTGGCATGGCACACCCGATTTTTTCCCGAACGTGCTAACAGCACTGGTCAGCGCCATGGCCATCGCGCTGGTGGCGGTGTTGCTGATGCTGGGGCGCGACATGCGCAAGCGACTCAAAGCCGAAAACGATCTGGCGGATGCGCTGGCGTTCAGAAAAGCCATGGAAGACTCGCTGGTCACGGGTTTGCGCGCGCGCGACCTGCAAGGCCGTATCACCTATGTGAACCCGGCGTTTTGTGAAATGGTCGGCGTCGACGCCAAAGAATTGTTGGACCACAACTTTCCCAGCCCGTATTGGCCACCCGAACTCGCCGGTGCCTACCAGGACCGACAAGCGATTCGGCTGGCCAGCGCCAGCTTGCCGCGCGGTGGTCATGAATCCATTTTCATGCGGCGCGACGGCACGCGTTTTCCGGTGCTCATCATCGAAGCACCCCTCATCAATGCTACCGGCAAACACACCGGTTGGATGAGTGCCATCCTCGACATCAGCGAGCAACGGCGGGTCGAAGAAGTCTCTCGGACCAGCCAAGACCGCCTGCAGGCCACCGCCCGGCTGGCCATGGTCGGCGAGATGGCCTCACTGCTCAGCCACGAATTGAATCAGCCGCTGGCGGCCATCTCCAGCTACGCCACCGGTTCGCTGAATTTACTTGGTGATGCCCGCAGCACCGATGTCACGCTGAGCGCAGATTTACGGCTAGCGCTGAAGCGCATCAGTGAACAAGCTGAAAGGGCCGGCAAAGTCATCAAAAGCGTCCACGATTTTGTGCGCCGGCGTGACCAAGTGCGCGAACGCGTGGCGCCCCGCTCACTGCTCGATGCCATCATGCCGCTGATCAGCCTGCAGGCCCGCAAGTTGTCGGTCCGACTGGTGATCGAAGTCGACCCTGTCTGCGCTGTCGTGTTGTGTGACCGCACCATGGTCGAGCAAGTGCTGCTGAACCTGGCCCGCAATGGCATGCAGGCGATGCAAGCTGAATCCCGCAAGACGCACGCCCATGAACGCGTTCTGACGCTGCGCGTGAAACCCGCAGCCGCCAGCGAAGCCAACCGCTGGGTCGAATTTTCAGTGACCGATCAAGGCGTTGGCATCTCTGATGAAGTCGCCGAAAAACTCTTCACACCCTTCTTCACCACCCGGGCCGAAGGTATGGGCCTGGGCCTCAGCCTGTGCCGCACAGTGATAGAACAACATGGCGGCTATCTGGGCCACGAACCGGCCAAGCCACACGGTACGATTTTCAAATTCACTCTGCCTTCCGGCCCGATAGCGGGCAAC
>CANCCE010000110.1 GCA_947374505.1 Comamonadaceae bacterium
ATTTTCTCAACCCGATCAGCCCGCCAAGCCCACACCGAGGGACTGACAAAGTGCACGGTCTTGATGCCGGCAGCGCGCAACGATGCTTCTAGATCGAGATTGAAATCGGGCGCATCAACACCAATGAACAAGTCGGGCCGACTGGCCAGCAATTGGCTTTTAAGCTGTACGCGAATACCGACGATCTCGCGGTAATGCCGTAGCACCTCAACATAACCGCGCACCGCAAGCTTCTCGCTCGGCCAGTGTGCCTTGAAACCACGGGCCTGCATGTGGGGGCCACCAATGCCTTCAGTTTTCACGCCGGGCCAGCGCGCCTTGAAGCCGTCGAGCAACAAGCCAGCGAGCAAGTCGCCCGAGGTTTCGCCAGCGACCATCGCTATGCAGGGTGCTGGCAGTGCCCCGTGCGTCAGCCCGGCGGCTGAAGTCGGAGCCTTAGACATGCGAAAACTAGCGGACGATGCCGCGTTGCGGCGAGGTCTCGGCCAGAAAATCCACCATCATGGCGATATCGTCGACCGCTGTCGGGTGGCTCATTGGCAGCTTGGCGATATGGGCTTTCGCCTGCTCCAGCGTCAGGTCATCGCGGTACAACGCGCGCTGCATGGCTTTGACGGCGGCGACGCGTTCCGGAGAAAAGCCACGCCGACGCAAGCCTTCAAAATTCATCGACCGCGCACCGGCTGGCTGACCCTGACACATCACGTACGGCGGCAGGTCTGCGAACAGCAGCGAGCACATCGCCGTCATGCTGTGGGCACCCAAACGCACAAACTGATGCACGACGGTGAAGCCGCCCAGGATGACCCAGTCACCCACATGCACGTGACCGGCGAGCTGCGAGTTGTTGGCAAAAATCGTGTGGTTGCCGACCACGCAGTCATGTGCAAGATGCACATAAGCCATGATCCAGTTGTCATTGCCAACGCTCGTTACGCCGGTGTCGCCGGGCGAACCGATGTTGAGCGTGCAGAATTCACGGATGGTGTTGCGGTCACCGATCCGCAACTCGCAAGGCTCACCCGCGTACTTTTTGTCTTGCGGGATAGCGCCAATCGAATTGAACTGAAAAATCTGGTTGTCCCGGCCAATCGTGGTGTGGCCTTCGAGCACGCAATGCGCACCGATAGTCGTGCCGGCACCGATCTTCACGTTCGGGCCAACCACGCTGTACGGGCCCACACTGACAGAGCTGTCTAGCTGTGCGCGCGGATCAATCAGCGCTGTGGAATGGATGCCGGTGACCACAGGTTTATCCATCAGGGCAGCGTGCGCATGGTGCACATCAGCTCGGCTTCGCAGGCGACCAAGTCATTCACCCGCGCCGTGCCTTTGAACTTGAAGATGCCCGATTTCATACGGTCCAGCGAGACGTCCATGATGAGTTGGTCGCCTGGTTCCACCGGCCGCTTGAAGCGTGCACCGTCAATGCCGGCAAAGTAATAAACCGTCTTGTCATCCGGCGTGGTGCCCAGCGTGTCGAAGGCCAGCAAGGCCGCCACTTGCGCCATGGCTTCAAGAATCAGCACGCCAGGCATGACCGGGTGATGCGGAAAGTGACCGCCAAAAAAAGGCTCGTTGATGGTCACGTTCTTCAGCGCCTTGATGCGCTTGCCTTTTTCGACTTCAAGCACCCGGTCCACCAACAGGAAGGGGTAACGATGCGGCAATTGCTTGAGAATTTGGTGAATATCCATCATGATTTTTCTTTGGTTGAGTCCGAAGCAGTCTTGGGCTGTTCTTCGGTCTGCTCTTTTAATTGATCAGCAATCTGTTTTTCGACCCGTTTTAACCGGTCGCGCAGGGCGTGCAGCTGCTTGAGGGTGGCTGCATTTTTTTCCCAGGCCGCATTGTCGTCGATGGGGAAGAAGCCGGTGTAGTGACCAGGCTTGAGGATGGAGCGCGTGACCACGGAAGCCGCCGAGACATTCACATGGTCGGCCAAGCGCAAGTGACCTAACACGACCGCCCCGCCGCCAATCGTGCAGTGCGCGCCAATCTGGGCGCTCCCCGCCACACCGACACAACCGGCCATCGCCGTGTGTTGCCCGACATGCACGTTGTGGCCGATCTGAATCAGGTTGTCGAGCTTGACGCCATCTTCAATCACCGTGTCGCCAAGGGCTCCGCGGTCAATGCAGGTGTTGGCGCCAATCTCGACGTCGTTGCCGATACGCACGGCGCCCAGTTGTTCGATCTTTTCCCAGCGACCGGCGTGTGGCGCAAAGCCAAAACCGTCTGAGCCGATGACCACCCCGGAATGCAGAATGCAGCGTTCCCCCAGCAAACAATGGTCACCGAGCGTGACCCGTGCAGCCAAGCGGCTGCTTGCGCCAACAACGGCCTCGCGACCAATGACGCAGTGCTCGCCGAGGCGCACGCCGGCACCAATCACCGCACCTGCACCAATGCAGACAAAAGCGGCAATCGAGACGCCCTCACCCAGTTGGGCAGAGGCGTCGATGCAAGCCGAAGGATGTATGCGTGCAGCTTCCAGCGGTGCGTGGTGCTGTTTCCAGACCTGCGTCACGCGGGCGAAATAGCGATACGGGTCCGCCACGACGATGCAACCGCCCCGCGCTAAAGCGGCGTCTTTCATGGCTGGCGAGACGATCACACAAGCAGCAGCCGAAGCGGCTAGCTTGTTCAGGTATTTTGGATGACTGAGGAAAGAAAGATCTGACAGCTCAGCGGCCTCTATCGGTGCGAGCTTGTCAATCAAGACGGCCGGGTCGGCGAAAAGTGTGGCCTCGAACTCATCCGCCAGAGAGTCAAAGATGGTGCCCAAGCGCAAGGTCACACGGCGCCGTCCTGCTTGTGCTTATCGACCGTTGGCAGCATTCAGCGACTTGATGACTTTGTCGGTGATGTCGTGTTTGGGATTGACGTAGACAGCTTCTTGCACGATCAGATCGTACTTTTCAGCCTCAGCCAAAGCTTTCACCACCCGGTTGGCACGCTCAATCACCAACTGCAACTCTTCATTTTTGCGGTTGTTCAGATCTTCCTGGAATTCGCGCCGCTTGCGTTGGAATTCTCGGTCTTGGTCGACCAACTGACGCTGACGGGTGTTGCGCTGGCTTTCTGACAAGGTCGGCGCATCGCGTTCGAGCTTTTCAGACTGCGCCTTGATCTGCGCACCAAAGTCTGCAATTTCTTTTTCGCGCTTGGTGAACTCTTGCTCCAGCTTGACCTGGGCGGCCTTGGCTGAGTTAGCTTCACGGAAAATCCGGTCCAGGTTGACGATGCCGACCTTGAACTCTTGCGCGCTCGCTGCGGCTGCAGCCAAAGGCAAAAGGGTAAAAATAACGAGATTTCGGAGAGAGCGCTTCATTAGAAGGAGGTACCAATTTGAAATTGAACGGCTTGTATTCTATCCGTAGCTTGTTTTCGAATGGGATGAGCAAACCCCAGCCGCAAGGGACCGACAGGCGAAATCCAGCTGACACCTACGCCGACAGAGGCTCTCATGTCTGCAAAACTGTAAGATTGTGCTTCGCTGAAGACGTTACCGGCGTCAACGAAGGCAAACATCCGCAAGGTCCGGTCATTGCCAGCGCCGGGGAATGGTGCCATGAGTTCGCCATTGAGAGTGATTTTTTTGGCTCCGCCAATGGCGATCAGCGATCCATCGACCGAACTGACATTGGTCGGGCCTAAAGAGCCTGGCGAGAATCCGCGAACAGAACCCAAGCCCCCTGAGTAGAAGTTTTTGAAAATCGGATAAGAGCTACCACCCAGACCTTTGCCCCAGCCAAGCTCACCATTCAAGCCGACCGTGAACTGCTTGTTCAGCGGTATGTACTGCTGAATCTGGTAAACGGTCCGTAGGTATTTCATGTCCCCGGCAACACCCCAGTCGGCATTCAGCCGCTGGTAGGTGCCGCTGTTAGGCACCAAAGCGCTATCGCGCTTGTCCCGCGACCAGCCCAGCGTCAAAGGCACCGAGGTGCTGTTGTAGCCAAACTCATTGACTTGAATTTGCCAAGACGTTGGCAAAGCCGTGACACCCGGCTCGATGGTCATGGCTTCAAGTCCAATGCCAAAGTAAACCTTGTCAGTTTCAGTGAAGGGAACGCCAAAGCGAACACTGGCACCTTTCGTCAGAAGCGCGTAGTCGCCACCCTGACCGGTATAAGGTCGATTGGTCCGGCTGTAGATATCAAAGGCCCGGGACACGCCATCGGTCGTGAAGTAAGGGTCGACCGTGCTGAGCACGATTTGACGGTTGTATTTGCTGGTATTGACGTTGATACCAACGTAATGACCCGTTCCAAAAAAGTTTTCCTGTTGAATACCCGCCATCAGGGACAACTTGTCGGCACTTGAAAAGCCCAGACCGAGCGACAAATTACCCGTGGGTTTTTCTGTCACCGTCATCACCAGGTCGACTTGATCTGGTGCATTGGCCACGTCTTGGGTGTCAATCGCCACGTTGGTAAAGTAGCCAAGCCGGTCAACCCGGTCCCTTGAGCGTTTGATGTTGTCGCCGTCGTACCAGGATGATTCAAACTGCCTGAACTCGCGACGAATAACTTCGTCTCGGGTACGGTTGTTACCGACCAAGTTGATACGCCGCACATAAGCGCGGCGTGATGGGTCCGCCCGCAACACGAAACTGACCAAATTGGTTGTCCGGTCGATCTGTGGCACTGCTTCAACACGCGAAAAAGCGAATCCAAATGTGCCGAAGTAGTCGTTGAAGGCTTTGGTGGTTTGAGCCACCTGATCGGCGTTGTAGGAATCGCCAGATTTGATGGTGACAAGGGTTTTAAATTCTTCCTCGTGACCCAGATAATTACCTTCAAGGCTGACGCCGGAGACCACAAAACGCTGGCCTTCCGTGATGTTCAGCGTGACGGTGATTTCCTGCTTGTCTGGAGAAATCGCCACCTGGGTCGAATCGACACGGAAATCAAGGTAGCCGCGGGTCAGGTAGTACGAGCGCAAGGTCTCGATATCGGCATTCAATTTGACGCGCGAATAGCGATCGGACTTGGTGTACCAGCTCAACCAACCACCCGTATCGAGATCAAACAACTTGCGCAGCGTCGACTCGTTGAAATCTTTCGCGCCGACCAGGCGAATATTCTTGATCTTGGCGATCTCTCCCTCGGTGATGCTGAAGGTCAGGTTGACGCGATTGCGTTCCATCGGCGTCACAGTGGTGACCACCTGCACGGCATACAAACTGCGATTCACATACTGCCGCTTAAGCTCCTGCTCGGCCTTGTCAGCAAGCGCTTTGTCAAAAGGTTGGCCATCGTAAAGGCCCGCATCCCGCAAAGCTTTCTTCAGTATGTCCTTGTCAAACTCCTTGCTGCCAACGAACTCTACGCCTGCGACGGTCGGGCGTTCTTCAACAATCACAACCAGCACGTCGCCAGAGACTTCCAGACGCACATCTTTGAAAAGGCCCAAAGCGAACAGCGAACGAATCGCGGCAGAACCTTTGTCGTCGTTGTAAAGCTCTCCGACACGCAGCGGAATGGAGGCGAAAATAGTACCCGGCTCAACGCGTTGCAAACCCTCAACGCGAATATCGCGAACCGTGAAAGGATCAACGGCCCAAGCCAGACTGGCGGTGAGCATGCTGGCGGCCAAAACCGAAAGCGCACGGAATTTAAATCGATTGAGATGGTGGTGCATGAAGTTCTTGAGTGAAAGCAGCTGTCAGCCACACGGCTGAAAGTGAAATCGGTTGTGACCGAAATGTGCAAAAAATGAAACCAGATACACGCCGGGAAGCCTAACCGAGAAGCCGTTGCAAATCATTGAAAAGCGCAATAACCATCATCAGCAGCAGGATGCCGAGCCCACCACGGTGAAGTCGCGTCATCCAAACTTCAGAAACACTGCGACCCGTCACCGCCTCCCAAAGATAATACATCAGGTGCCCGCCATCCAGCACTGGCAGCGGCAGCAAATTCAGTACCCCGAGACTGACACTGATCAGTGCCAAAAACATCAAGTAAGAGGCCCAACCCAGCGCGGCTGACTTGCCCGCATAGTCGGCAATGGTCAACGGACCGCTCAGGTTTTTTAAAGATGCGTCGCCAACCAACATCTTTCCCATCATTTGCAATGTCAGGACTGAGACATCCCACGTCCTGACAACACCGCCCCATAGGCCCTCCCAAAAGCCGTAACGCACGCTGACCATGGCCGGCGCGGAACCCACATAAGCACCTATTTTGGCGACGGACATGTCAACCTCTGGCTGGACTTGCGGCGTCACCATCAGCGTGAGGGTCTGACCTGCGCGCGCAATTTGCCACGCCTGCGGTGTGACGCCCTGCCCGACGACTGAAGCCGATGCGCGAATCATCTCGCGCAACTGCTGCCCGTCAGTGACCCGCCGTTCGTCCATGCGCAAGACCAAATCGCCAGCCTGCAAGCCAGCCTTGGCAGCGGCACCGTCCGCCATCACTTGACCGATCAAAGGCTGCGTCAATGGCTCCATCAGACCAATGCGCCGGAATAAGTGTGCATCAACCACGCTGGCATCCAGTTGGCTCAAGGGCAGCACCAACTCTTGCGTGGGGGCTTGATTGGCATCTTCTGGTCGATCGTCACTTGAACGAGATGGCGCGGCAGTGGTCACCACCAAACGCAGATCTTTGCCCGTCAGCACACCTTGCGTCAGCCACCAACGCAGGTCTGTGAATGAACGGACGTCTTGCAGCGACTCGCCACTGAAAGCAGCTTGCGCCACCCATTCGCCGCCGACGAGTCCAGCCCGCGCGGCCATGGACTCAGGCACGGGTGTGGCCAGCACAGCCTTGGGCTGCTCTGTGCCGCCCCAATTGACCAACGAATACAGCAAGGCAGCCAACAGCAAATTAGCGATCGGCCCGGCAGCCACCACGGCGGCACGAGCTCGCAAAGGCTTGGTGTTGAAGGCCAGATGGCGCTCGGCCGCATCGACCGGCCCTTCGCGCTCGTCGAGCATCTTGACGTAGCCGCCCAGCGGCAAGGCGCTGATTGAAAATTCGGTAGGCTTGCCGGCGCAGCGCCATGTGTAAAGCGGTTTTCCAAAGCCGATTGAAAACTTCAGTACCTTCACACCGCAGGCCACCGCGACCCGGTAATGGCCGTACTCGTGGATGGTGATCAGCAGACCCAGAGCGACCACGAATGCAAGCAGCGTCAGCATCTCACATCTCCATTCGCTTGACGTGCGCAGTTGCCACGGCGCGGGTTCGCTGATCCAATGCCAGCAGATCATCAATGCCGTGGATCTCGGTCACTTGGCAGGCGTCTAAGCTGTCGCGATTGACACGGTGAATTTGGTCAAAACGAATGCGCCCGGCCAGAAAAGCGGCCACAGCGACTTCGTTGGCAGCATTCAAAACCGCCGTGCTGCCGACCGGCCCATCCAACACTTCCCACGCCAGTTGCAAACCGGGAAAGCGCTGTGGGTCCGGCGTGTCAAATGTCATGCTTGCGAGAGCCCGAAAATCAAGCGCACGGGCGCCAGACGCAATGCGTTCCGGCCAGGCCAAACCATACGCAATAGGCACCCGCATGTCGGGCGTGCCGAGTTGTGCGACCACCGAGGTATCGCGGTACTGCACCAGCGAATGAATAATGCTTTGCGGATGAATCACCACCTCGATCTGCTGCGGCGTGACACCGAACAGGTAACGCGCCTCGATGACTTCCAGCGCCTTGTTCATCATGGTCGCCGAGTCAACGGAAATTTTTCGACCCATGACCCAGTTTGGATGGGCACAGGCTTGGTCGGGCGTGACCTCTTTGAGGCTTGCGGGATCACGCTCGCGAAACGGCCCGCCTGAAGCAGTCAGGATGATTTTTTCAACGCGCTCAGACCACGTTGCAGGGTCTTCCGGCAAGGATTGAAAAATAGCCGAATGCTCGCTGTCGATCGGCAGCAGTTGTGCGCCGCCCTGACGCACCGCGGCCATGAACACCTCGCCCCCAACCACCAGGGCTTCTTTGTTGGCCAGCAGCAGACGCTTACCCGCCTTGGCCGCCGCCAGACACGGTGGCAAACCCGCTGCACCCACAATGGCGGCCATCACCGCATGTACCTGCTCATGCGAAGCGATCATCTCCAGCGCTTCGGGGCCAGACAAAACCTGCGTGGCGAGGTTGTTGGCGCGCATTTTGTCAGCCAGCAATTGGCCGTGCGGCAAACTCGCCATGACCGCAAATGTCGGTTTAAAACGCTGACACTGGGCCAACATGAGGTCAACCTGCGTGGCGGCACTGAGGGCAAACACCTCAAAGCGCTCAGGGTGCATGGACATGACGTCAAGCGTGCTGACGCCGATCGAACCGGTTGACCCTAAAACCGTGACCCGTTGTTTCATGGCATGCATTTCAAGGTCACAGACTGGCCAACATCATCGCCAAAGGCAGCGTTGGCAGCAAAGCATCGACCCGATCCAGAACACCGCCGTGACCCGGCAGCAAGCCGCTGGAATCTTTGGCGCCAGCGCTGCGCTTGACCAGCGACTCGACCAGATCACCGACCACGCTCATGGCCGACAGGAAAACAACAGCGATCAACATCACGACCCAACCATGACGGCTGACCAGCGATGAATAGACACTCGCAGTCTGCGTCGCACTGATACCGTCAAACCATGTCCAGCCGAGCGCCAACACCAGCACGCAGACCATGCCGCCCCAAACACCTTCCCAGCTTTTGCCAGGACTGATAGACGCCGCAAGCTTCACTTTGATGAATTTGGTGCCGAAAGCTTTGCCGGCAAAGTAAGCGCCAATGTCCGCCGTCCACACCAGCACCA
>CANCCE010000111.1 GCA_947374505.1 Comamonadaceae bacterium
TTCAAATCGTGAATCAGCTGCGCCAAGTCTTCGATGGAGTAAATGTCGTGGTGCGGAGGAGGCGAAATCAAACCTACACCTGGCACCGAATAACGCAGCGAGCCGATGTATTCGGAGACCTTGCCGCCGGGCAGCTGGCCGCCCTCGCCGGGCTTAGCGCCCTGCGCCATCTTGATCTGAATCTGGTCAGCTGAGACCAAGTACTCGGCCGTCACACCAAAGCGGCCGGAAGCGACCTGCTTGATTTTGGAGCGCAGCGAATCACCGCCCTGCAAAGGCATGTCGACTTCCACGACGCTCTCGCCAATCACGCTTTTCAGCGTCTCGCCCTGCTTGATCGGGATGCCTTTGAGTTCCTGGCGGTAGCGGTTGGGGTCTTCACCGCCCTCGCCCGTGTTGCTCTTGCCGCCGATGCGGTTCATGGCCACAGCCAGCGTGGCATGGGCCTCAGTGCTGATGGAGCCGAGCGACATAGCACCAGTGGCAAAGCGCTTGACGATCTCCTTGGCCGACTCGACTTCGTCGATCGGAATGGCTTTGGATGGATCAATCTTGAACTCGAACATGCCGCGCAGCGTCATGTGGCGACGGTTCTGGTCGTTGATCAGCTGCGCGTATTCCTTGTAGGTGCTCCAGTTGTTGGCGCGCGTGGCGTGTTGCAGTTTGGCAATCGCATCGGGCGTCCACATGTGGTTTTCACCCCGCACGCGCCAAGCGTATTCACCACCAGCGTCCAACATAGTGGACAACACGGGATCGTCGCCGAAGGCCGCGCGGTGCATGCGCAAGGCTTCTTCGGCAATTTCGAAAATGCCCATGCCTTCGACTTGGCTGGCCGTGCCGGTGAAGTACTTGTTGATGGTGACGCGGTTCAGGCCGATGGCTTCGAACAGCTGCGCACCGCAGTAGCTCATGTAAGTCGATACGCCCATTTTGGACATGATTTTCGACAGACCCTTGCCAATGGCCTTGGTGTAGTTGTAGACGGCTTTTTCTGCGGTGAGTTCGCCCGGCAAACCAGCGGCCAGCTCAGCCAGCGTTTCAATTGCGAGGTAAGGATGGACGGCTTCCGCGCCGTAACCCGCCAACACAGCAAAGTGATGAATTTCACGGGCCGAACCGGTTTCAACCACCAAACCGGCTGTCGTGCGCAGGCCTTCTCTGACCAAATGCTGGTGCACCGCAGACAAGGCCAGCGCGGCGGGAATGGCGACCTGCGTCGGGCTGACAGCCCGGTCACTGACGATCAGAATATTTTTGCCACTCTTGATGGCATCCACCGCTTCAGCGCACATCGAGGCCAGCTTGGCCTCTACGCCCTCATGGCCCCAGTCCAGTGGGTAGGTGATGTCGAGCGTGTAGCTTTTGAATTTGCCTTGCGTGTGGGCTTCAATATCACGCAGTTTTTGCATATCGGCGTTGTCGAGCACCGGCTGACTGACTTCGAGCCGCATCGGCGGGTTCACTTGGTTGATGTCCAGCAAGTTCGGTTTGGGGCCGACAAAGGACACCAGCGACATGACGATGGCTTCGCGGATCGGATCGATCGGCGGATTTGTCACCTGAGCGAACAACTGCTTGAAATAGTTGTACAGCGGTTTGTCTTTGTTGGACAGCACGGCCAGCGGGCTGTCATTGCCCATGGAGCCCGTGGCTTCTTCGCCATTGATGGCCATTGGTGTCATCAAGAATTTGATGTCTTCTTGCGTGTAGCCGAACGCTTGCTGCCTGTCGAGCAGAGAAACGCCAGACTCAGCCACAACCGTTCCGCCGGTAGCGGCAGATGTCACGTCAGCGAGCTTGATCCGCAGGTTCTCAATCCACTGCTTGTAGGGCTTGCTGTGCGACAGCGTGGCCTTGATCTCTTCGTCGTCGACCATGCGGCCTTGTTCAAGGTCAATCAAGAACATCTTGCCAGGCTGCAGGCGCCATTTGCGAATGATCTTGTGCTCGGGCACCGGCAACACGCCAGACTCTGAAGCCATGATGACCAAGTCGTCGTCTGTGACGCAGTAGCGCGATGGGCGCAGGCCGTTGCGGTCCAGCGTGGCGCCAATTTGACGACCGTCGGTGAAGACGATTGACGCGGGACCGTCCCACGGCTCCATCATGGCGGCGTGGTATTCGTAAAACGCTTTGCGGCGCTCGTCCATGGTCGCGTGCTGCTCCCATGGCTCCGGGATCATCATCATCACGGCCTGGCTGATCGGGTAACCGGCCATCGTCAGGAGTTCAAGGCAGTTGTCGAAGGTGGCGGTGTCGGACTGGTCGGCAAAGCTGATCGGGTAGAGCTTTTGCAAGTCTGCCCCCAGCACCGGCGAGGACATCACACCTTCGCGGGCCTTCATCCAGTTGTAGTTACCCTTGACGGTGTTGATCTCGCCGTTGTGGGCAACGTAGCGATACGGGTGCGCCAGCGGCCACTCGGGAAACGTGTTGGTCGAGAAACGCTGATGCACCAGCCCCAAAGCCGACACGCAACGCACATCGCTGAGGTCTTTGAAATAAACCCCAACTTGGTCTGCCAGCAGCAAGCCTTTGTAGACCACCGTGCGGCTGGACATGCTCGGCACGTAATATTCTTTGCTGTGGGTCAGCTTGAGATTTTGAATCGCCCGGCTGGCTGTCTTGCGAATGACGTACAGCTTGCGCTCCAGCGCGTCTTGCACGATCACATCATTGCCGCGACCAATGAAAATCTGGCGCAAGATGGGTTCTTTTTCCCGCACGGTTGGCGACATCGGCATGTCGCGGTTGACAGGCACGTCGCGCCAGCCCAACATCACTTGACCTTCGAGGCGAACGGCACGCTCCATGGCTTGTTCGCAAGCTAAACGGGACGCGTGCTCTTTCGGCAAAAACACCATGCCAACGCCGTATTCGCCAGGCGGCGGCAGCTCGATGCCTTGCAGTGCCATTTCTTCGCGGTACAGCGCGTCTGGCAGCTGAATCAAAATACCCGCGCCATCGCCCATCAATTTGTCAGCGCCGACAGCGCCTCGATGGTCGAGGTTTTCGAGGATCTTCAGCCCCTGCTGCACGATGGCATGGCTCTTGTGGCCCTTGATGTGTGCGACAAAGCCCACACCACAAGCGTCATGCTCGTTGTGGCCTGAGTACAAACCGTGTTGTTCAAAATCTTTGATTTCAGCAGCCGTGGTCATGGCAATCCCCATCCAAAACAGTCAATAAAAATCCGAGTCGTGAGCATAGTGCAATGCAACAACAATGCCAAATGAAATAAATGGGGTCAGATCCTATTTATTTCACCAAATACCGCGGTTCTTTATAAATAGGGTCAGATCAAATAAAGCCGCTGATTTTCAACTGTTCGGGGGGATCGGCAACCGGGGTCTGCCGCGTTTGCCGGGGGCGATGCGCCGTGTCGTTCCCTCTTGCAAGTCCTTTAAGAACGCCTCAGAGCCTAGAGCCCAACCCATCAGGGCGGTATGCGTCAGAGACTCTTGCTGCTGAGGCGAAACGCCTGCATGCACCAGCTCACGGTAAGCAGCCTCACGCGCAAACGGCGTATTGCCAAGGTTCCAAAGCAGTGCATGCGGCGTCACCAGCTTGTCCACGCCTTGTCCAATACAGTGCCTGTGGCTAGACCAGCGGTACTGCGCCGGCTCGGCCACCATGCCAGCACGCACCGGATTGAGGTCGATGTAGACCATGCAGGCGAGTAAATAGCGGTCGGTCTCGATCAAGGTTGATTTGTAGCGGCCTTCCCACAAAGTGCCGCTGCGGCCGTGCCGATTGTTGAAATACCGGACATAGCTGCGACCCACCGCTTGCATCAGTTGCGACAGGCCGTCCTGGGTTTCAGGCGTGGCCAGCAGGTGAAAGTGGTTGTCCATCAGCACATAGGCGTGCAGCGCGACTTTGCAGCGGGGCGCGTGCTCCGCCAACAGCCCCAACAGACGCAGCCGGTCCGCATCGTCCAGCACGATCGGCTGCCGGTTGTTGCCACGCTGGATCACATGGTGTGGATAACCAGGGACGGTGAGGCGGGGTTGACGGGCCATGGTCGATGGGCAGATTACAACAGCTTGCGACCCGTCAGCCGCTCGTGCTCGCGCCCGGCAAAACGGTCTGTCATGCCGGCGATGTAGTCGGCCACCGCACGGGCGGCGTCAGGTCTGGCCGCATGTTCCGCTGGCATTTCAGACGGCTGCGCTGAATAGGCTTCAAACAATTCACGAACCACGATCTGAGCCTGACCGGTCATCTGCATCACCTGCGGATGGCGGTAAAGCTGCGCAAACAAAAATTGTTTGAGCGCCGTCGATTGCGCGTACATGGGGGGGCTAAAGCGCAGCAGCGGACTGGCCAACCGAGCCTCGTCCGCACTGGCCGGTGCCGCCTGGATCAGCGCCTGCCGGGTGGCGGCGATGACGTCGTAGACCTGCGCACTGAGCATGCGGCGGATGGTTTCATACAGCCAACGACGTGCGCGCGCGGGCTCGGCCAAGTCGGGGAACTCAGCCAGCGCCTCGACGCGATAGTGCTCAAACAGCTCGACCGACTGCAACTGCGCCATGGTGATCAAGCCGGAGCGCACGCCGTCATCAATGTCATGCGCGTTGTAGGCGATGGCGTCGGCCAGATTGCACAGCTGCGCTTCTAAGCTGGGCTGGCTGCGGTCTAAAAAGCGCCGCCCTACGCCGCCCGGCTCTGATTGCTCGATCAGCTCAGCGTTACGGTGCGAGCAGTGTTTAAGGATGCCTTCGCGGGTTTCAAACGTCAGGTTCAGGCCGTCATAAGCCGGGTAGCGCTCTTCGAGCTGGTCGACCACCCGCAGACTTTGCAAGTTGTGTTCAAAACCACCGTGCAGCGCCATGCAGTCATTCAGCGCGTCTTGCCCGGCATGGCCAAAGGGCGTGTGGCCGAGGTCATGCGCCAGTGCGATGGCCTCCACCAAGTCCTCATTCAAACCCAAAGGCCGGGCGATCGAACGGCTCAGCTGCGCGACTTCCAGAGAATGCGTCAATCGCGTGCGAAACAGGTCGCCTTCGTGGTTTAAAAAAACCTGCGTCTTGTAGACCAAGCGCCTGAATGCTGTGGAATGAACGATGCGGTCGCGGTCACGCTGAAAGTCGGTACGCGTGGGTGCGACAGATTCGGCAAACAGGCGGCCGCGCGTTTTCGATGGGTCAGAAGCGTAAACGGCAAGAGTCATGCGTGCAAGAGGCCGCTCAGGCCGGCAGACAGCAGGCGTCGATGACGTCACGTACCAGCGCATCAGGCGCGCCCCGCACGGCTGCGCGGCCAGGCCCGTCGACAACAACGAACTTGATCGCGCCGGCTTCGGCTTTTTTATCGACTTGCATCAACGCCATGTAGCGGCCGGCGTTGTCAGTCGGGTCGAGCGTTGGGCCGACTATCGGCAAACCAGCACGCTCGACCACGCGGCGCAGCCGCGCCACCAAAGCCGTATCAATCAGCCCAAGACGCTGCGACAACTCTGCCGCCATGAGCATGCCGCAACCGACACCCTCGCCGTGCAGCCAGGCGCCATAACCCATGCCCGACTCAATCGCATGGCCGAAGGTGTGACCGAAATTCAAAATTGCCCGCAGGCCCGCCTCGCGCTCGTCCTGGCCCACGACAAAGGCCTTGATTTCGCAGCTGCGCTTGACGGCATGCGCCAGCGCGGCACTGTCGCCAGCGCGCAAATCATCGATGTGGGCTTCGATCCAGTCGAGGAAATCCATGTCAGCGATCGGACCGTATTTGATGATCTCGGCCAGCCCCGCGCTGAGTTCGCGCGGCGGCAAGGTGGCCAGCACGTCGAGGTCGCAAATGACGCGTTGCGGCTGGTAAAAAGCGCCAACCATGTTCTTGCCCAGCGGATGGTTGATGGCGGTTTTACCGCCTACCGAAGAATCCACCTGCGCCAGCAAGGTCGTGGGGATCTGCACAAAAGGCACGCCGCGCATGTAGCTGGCCGCCGCAAATCCGGTCATGTCGCCGACCACGCCGCCACCCAAGGCAAACAAAACCGTCTTGCGGTCGCAGCCGTTTTCCAGCAAGGCGTCAAAAATGAGTTGCAGCGTCAGCCAATCTTTGTAGACCTCGCCATCGGGCAAACTGAGCAGCAAAACTTTGGCGTAGTGCGACTTCAGCGCGGTCTGCAACTGCGCCGCATACAAAGGCGCCACCGTGGTGTTGGAGACGATCAGCGCGGTACTGGCCCGCGGCAGTCCGACATACGTTTCGGGGCGACCCAACAGTTGGCTGCCAATCAGAATGTCGTAAGAACGCTCAGCGAGTTCAATACGCACCTGCTGCGTGGCGGAGCAATTTGATGAGGAAAGTGGAGCGATTTGCATAGTCCTAAGTGTATCGACCACGCCTCAACTAGGTTATCGCTTGCTGGTCAAGGCTGCGGCGGCTCCCAAGCGTCCAACTTGAGCTCGAGCATGATGGCGCTGACCAGACTGGCCACTGAGGGTCGGCCGGTTTCGATCACCAAGTGCGCCGTCTCGCGGTACAGCGGATCCCGCTCCACGTACAACTCTTTGAGGCGAACCAAGGGATCGGCCACCTGCAACAAGGGGCGATTTTGGTCATGCCGCAAGCGCCTGAAGACTTCCTCAGGCGCCGAGTGCAGGTAGACCGTGGTGGTGCGGGCATGCAGATGCTGTCGGTTGAGAGCGCGCAACACGGCGCCGCCGCCAGTTGACAAGACGCAGCTCTCGCCTTGCGTCAGTTCATCGATCACCGCTTCTTCAAGATCGCGAAAAGCCGACTCGCCCTCACGCTCAAAAAATTCGCGGATGGACGACCCCATGCGGTGCTCAATGACGTGGTCGGAGTCGATGAAGCGGCAACCGATACGCCTGGCCAGTTGGCGGCCGACAGTTGATTTTCCGGAGCCGGGCAAGCCGACGCAGGCAATTCGTTGCGGGTTCGATTTCACTTGATTGGAGTTATCTAAATTGGACGTCGGGCGAAGTTTGAGAGCATAACCGTGGTCAGCCGCTCACTCTCTGACGCTTTAGAGCGGCTTCATCAAACCCGGCCAACCTTCGGTCCCCAACGCCTGAGCCGGAGCGAGACCGCCTTCGGGCAACAACTGCGGGGTGATGAACACCAGCATCTCCGACTTGCTGGTGCTGAGGGTTCGACTCCTGAACAACGCGCCGATGATGGGCAGATCACCCAGCAGCGGCACCTTGGTGTCGTCGGTGCGCTCGGTTTCTTCAAAAATCCCGCCAATGGCGACCGTGCCACCGTTTTCGACCAGCACTTGGGTTTGAATTCGCTTGGTGTCAATGGCAAACCCATTGACAGTCACTTGACCCACTGTGTCCTTGTTGACATCGATCGTCAGAATGATGTTACCTTCCGGCGTGATCTGCGGGGTGACTTCGAGCTTCAGCGTGGCCTTGCGCCACTCGATCGTCGGCGAGGTTGTCGGTGTGCCGCCGGTCTGATAGGGAAGCTCTGTGCCCTGTTCTATCAACGCTTTCACTTGGTTGGTGGTGACGATGCGTGGACTGGAGATGACCTTGCCCTTGCCATCCGCCTCCATCGCCGAAATTTCAAGATTCAACAAGCGTGTGAGGGAAGAGTTGAAAAGTGACACCGCAAAGGTCGCGGCGATTGCGCCACTTTGAGACACGGCCGGGAAGTTAACAAAATCCCCGGCGGTGGTACCGAAATTCTCGCCCGATGCTGGCGCGGCACCCGATGGAATGTCGGGTGCAATATAGCTTGAACCAAACTGCGTGTTCCGGTTGCCGTTCAGCGTGATCGGGCGGCCCCCCAATCGAACCCCAATGGAACGACCAAATGCGTCTGATGCTTCAACGATGCGCGCCTCGATCAGGACTTGCTGCACCGGAATGTCGAGCTGGCGAATCAGACCTTGAACCTGTTCCAGCTTAGACGGAATGTCTGTCACAAAAATCTGATTGGTCCGCACATCAGCCAACACGCTCCCACGCGGTGACAAGATACGCGTCGCACCCACGCTGCTGCCAACGCCAACACCCACCCTGATACCGCCGGCACCCTTCAGACTGCCCGATACAGTCTCCGCTCTGGCATAGTTCAACCGGAACGCCTGTGTCCGCGTCGGTTCAATCACCTGCAAGGCTTGCTGAGCCTGAAGTTCTGCCTTTTTCCGATCTGCCAGTTCTTGTTTTGGTGCGATGTGCAAAATATTACCAACTTGCAGCATACCCAACCCGCGCGATGCCAAAATAATATTCAGCGCTTGCTCCCAGGGAACATCTTTCAGACGCAATGTCACGGCGCCCGAGACGCTGTCCGACACCACCATGTTGAGCCCCGTGAATTCCGCCATGACCTGTAGCAATGAACGAATTTCAATGTTTTGAAAATTCAGTGTGATGAGGTCTGCGCTGGGGTCTTTTGCGTCCACGCCGCTGGTTGGCTGATGTGCCTGAATCGCGGTTTGCACAGCCACTGGCATCACTGGTTGAGGCCAAGCTATCGAACACGCTGCAGCGGCACCAAGCCCCAACACCATTGGAAAATGCGCGATGTGACGCGATTCTTTTAAAGTTTTCATGTTCATCAAGGCTCCGACACCAATGTCAAGCTGACAACACGCTCTCTCGATTGACCATCGAGATCCGTCGCAACTTCACGCAACACCAATTCAGAGAGCGTGATAGCGCTGACACGTCCTTGATCTTGTCCTAGCCTGTCACCCACGCGAACCGAATAAAGCAAGCCATTCACTCGGAGAAGTGCCACGGGCTGTCCACCCTTCTGCAAACTACCGACCAATCGCATA
>CANCCE010000112.1 GCA_947374505.1 Comamonadaceae bacterium
CGTGCGCGACCAAGCCACACTCGAAGCGGCCAGCGGGGTCATTCAAGATCAGTTTGCCGATTTGCAAACCAGCACCGTGGCTGAGGGCGGTGAATTTAAACTCGTGGCCAGCATCCGGCCTGAAGCCGCCCGCCGCGTGCAAGAGCAAGCGCTGAAACAAAACATCGTCACCCTGCACAACCGGATCAACGAGCTCGGCGTCGCCGAACCGGTGATTCAGCAGCAGGGCCTTGACCGCATCGTCGTGCAATTGCCCGGCGTGCAAGACACTGCCAAGGCCAAAGACATTCTGGGCCGTACCGCCACGCTGGAAATGCGTTTGGTCGACGAGAGCGCCGAAGGCCGCGCCGCCGAAAGCGGCAGCGGTGCCGTGCCTTTTGGCTCGGAGCGTTTTGCCGGCCGTGACGGCCGCGCGGTGATTGTGAAAAAGCAGGTCATCCTGACCGGTGAAAGCCTGACCGACGCCCAACCCGGTTTTGAATCGCAAAGCCAGCAGCCCAAAGTCGACCTGACCGTGGATGCCAAAGGTGGCCGCATCATGCGCGACACCAGCCGCGAAAACGTCAAGAAACGCATGGCCATCGTGTTGTTTGAAAAAGGCCGCGGCGAAGTGCTGACCGCACCGGTGATCCAAAGTGAGCTCGGCAACCGCTTCCAGATTTCAGGCTCGATGACGGTCACCGAAGCCAACGACCTGGCACTGCTGCTGCGCGCCGGCTCCTTGGCCGCGCCGATGGACATCATCGAAGAACGCACCATCGGCCCGAGCCTGGGCGCTGAGAACATTGCCAAAGGTTTCAGCAGCGTGATCTGGGGCTTCCTCGTGATCGTCGCTTTCATGGGCACGTATTACATGTTGTTCGGCCTGTTCTCCGGGCTGGCGCTGGCGGTGAATTTGTTGCTGTTGATCGCCGTGCTGTCGATGCTGCAAGCCACCCTGACCTTGCCCGGCATGGCCGCCATGGCGCTGGCGCTGGGCATGGCGATTGACTCCAACGTGCTGATCAATGAGCGCGTGCGCGAAGAACTGCGCAACGGTGCCTCACCGCAAGCAGCGATTCAAGTCGGCTACGACCGCGCTTGGGCGACTATTTTTGACTCGAACATCACCACGCTGATCGCCGGCTTGGCGCTGCTGGCCTTTGGCTCCGGCCCGGTGCGCGGCTTTGCGGTGGTGCATTGCATCGGCATTCTGACCAGCATGTTCTCAGCCGTGTTTTTCTCACGCGGCTTGGTGAACCTTTGGTACGGCCGGCAGAAAAAACTCAAAAGCATTTCCATCGGCACCATCTGGCGCGCCGCGCCTGAGGCTGCGGCCGGCGACAAGCCCGCCCGCAAGTCGCTGCCTTCAGCCCACTGACACAGACCCGACAGAAAAGAGCCCACCATGGAGTTTTTCAAAATCCGCAAGGACATTCCGTTCATGCGGCATGCCCTGATTTTCAATGTCATTTCCTTCGCCACTTTTGTGTTGGCGGTATTTTTCCTATTTTCTCGCGGCCTGCATTTGTCGGTGGAATTCACCGGCGGCACCGTCATGGAGGTGGGTTACACACAAGCTGCTGACGTCGGCAAGGTGCGCGACACCGTGGCCGGCCTGGGCTTTGCCGATGTGCAGGTGCAAACCTTTGGCACCGCCAGCGACGTGATGATCCGCCTGCCGGCGCAAGAAGGCGTCAGCACGGTACAGCAAAGTGAACGCGTCATGGCCGCGCTGAAGTTGCAAGATGCACAGGTGGTGATGCGACGCAGCGAATTTGTCGGTCCGCAGGTCGGCAAAGAGCTGGCGCAAGACGGCCTCAAGGCGCTCGCCATGGTGGTCATCGGCATCATGATTTACCTGGCGATTCGCTTCGAGTGGAAGTACGCCGTCGCGGCCATCATCGCCAACTTGCACGACGTCGTCATCATCCTCGGCTTTTTCGCCTTCTTTCAGTGGGAGTTCTCGCTGGCCGTGCTGGCCGCCGTGCTGGCCGTGCTGGGCTATTCAGTCAATGAATCAGTGGTGATCTTTGACCGGATTCGGGAGAACTTCCGACGCTACCGGAAGATGCAAACCCGCGAGATCATCGACAACGCGATCACCTCAACCATCAGCCGAACCATCATCACGCACGGCTCGACCCAGATCATGGTGCTGTCAATGCTGCTGTTTGGCGGCCCAACATTGCATTACTTTGCACTGGCGCTCACCATCGGCATCTTGTTCGGCATTTACTCGTCGGTGTTTGTGGCGGCAGCCATCGCCATGTGGCTGGGCATCAAGCGCGAAGACTTGATCAAGCCGGGCAGCGGCAGCAAGAAAGACGAAGACCCGAACGACCCCAACGCTGGCGCGACGGTCTGAAGGTTACAGTGTTGGCGCCTCAGTGCGCCAGCCGAAAGTCGGCGTCGTCACAGAGCTCGTCGAGCACCAATGCATCGGGCTCTTCGCCAACGCTCCAGTAGACCATCAGCACGATGATTTTCAGGTCGTCGAGATCGAGCGGGAAACCCGGTGCGGCCATGGCGCGGTCCATGACGATTTCGCGCATGGTCGGTGGCAACACACCGGCGGATTCCAAAAAGCACACAAAGCCCAGGGCCTCGGCGCCCAGATGGTCTTGCTCGGCCACCGAATAAACGCGCAAGCTGTCTGCTGACTGCGCTTGCATCAACACAGGACGCTCAGGGAGCGCACCGATGTCTTCATCGCTGAGGCCTCCGACGCGCGTGTTCTGAGCCGCCACGTGCAGGCCGCTCAGCCAAGCCAAGGCGGCCTCAATTTCATCGGGCTCAAAGCCAGCCGCAGTGAGTTTGCGGCCCAGCTGCCGGGGCTCCGGGCAGGCATCGCCTTGCCAATAATTCTCGTAAACGTAGACCAAGACTTCAAACATATGCCACCAATATAACGCAGTTATGGCCGCTTCAAAGCGCGGCCCTGAGGTTTTGCAGTGCGCAATGTCAGGCGCTGGCGATGCGCACAAACAAGCCCCCCGGCAGGCGCGCCACCTCACTGCGGAGCTCCAGCTCGAGCAGCTGGGCTTGCAGTTGAGCTGTCGGCCAGCCGGTGCGGGCTTGCAATGCGTCGAGGCTCGCGGCGTCAAATCCCAAGGCTTTGAGCAGTGGATGTTCTGCCTTTTCTTCAGGAATGAGGTCAGGTTTTTCTGTCGGCGTCATGTCGTCAACTTTAGCGGCTTCAGCTGCGGCAAAGGACAGCGGCAGCCGCAACTCTTCCAACACGTCTAGCGCCGATTCGACCAGCTTGGCCCCTTGCTTGATCAGCAAATGGCAACCGCGTGATTGTGGCGAATGGATAGAGCCGGGAATGGCAAACACCTCTTTGCCTTGCTCGGCAGCAAGCCGCGCGGTGATGAGTGAACCCGATTGCAAGGCGGCTTCAATCACCAGCGTGCCGTGACTCAAGCCCGAAATGATGCGGTTTCGCCGAGGAAAATTAGCCGTCAGCGGTGGCGTGCCCAACGGAAATTCACTGATGATCAAGCCGCGTTCGGCGATGCGGTGGGCGAGATCCAAGTGCTTTTTGGGATAGACCCGGTCCAGGCCGGTGCCGACCACCGCGACGGTGTGAGCGCCGCCCATCAATGCGCCATCATGCGCTGCGCCGTCGACTCCGAGCGCCATGCCCGACACCACGCACCAGCCCGCCTCACCAAAGGTCTGCGCGAATTGCCGCGCGTTGACTTCGCCTTGGGGCGTCGGATTTCGGCTGCCGACAATGGCCAGGCAATGCAATGCGTTCAAAGTCAATTGGGCCTCCGTCTTGGGCACGAGACTGCCGCGCATGAACAAGAGCAACGGCGGGTCGGTGATGTTCAGCAAGGCGACCGGGTAATGCGCGTCACCCAAGGTGACAACCCGACGATCGTCGCCTGCGGCCAACCAGTCAAGCGTGCTGGCCAACTGGCCCTGCAGGTCCTCAGGTTCTGTCTGAACAGCGTGCGCTAATCGTTCGGAGCCGACCTCACGCAGCGTTGCAGCGCTTTGTTCAAAAATCGCTGAGGCTGAACCGAATGCGCTCAGCAACTTGCGGGCGGACTCGTTGCCAACGCCGGAGGTGAGCAACAGCCGCAGCCACGCTTGAAGTTCACCCGCATCCTGAGCCTTCATGCATTCACCTGGTTCAGGGGTCGGCCATATCTGTGGATCATTGTGAAAGCCTCTTTTGTACGTATTAAGTTTTAAATTGTTATCTTATTGGAACTTAATAATCAATTCAACCTACTTTTTGCAGGCTGCTCAATCTGACCGAAAATAGAGCCCTCTTTCGCTTTATCTGTCGACGCTCCCGATGACCCAACTGACCATTCTTCGTTACCCTGATTCACGCCTGCACACGGTGGCCAAGCCGGTGGCGGCGGTTGACGCCCGCATTCAACGGCTGGTGAGCGACATGTTTGAAACCATGTATGAGGCGGCGGGCATTGGCCTGGCAGCCAGTCAGGTCGATGTGCATGAGCGCTTGGTGGTGATTGACGTCAGCGAAAAGCGCGATGAGCCGTTGGTGCTGATCAACCCCGAGATCACATGGGCCAGCGAAGAAACCAGGCTGGGCGAAGAAGGCTGTCTGTCCGTGCCCGGCATTTATGACGGCGTTGAACGCTCGATCGCCATCAAGTTGAAAGCGCTGGGCCTTGACGGGCAATTGCAAACGCTCGAAGTCGAAGGCATGCTGGCTGTCTGCATTCAGCACGAGATGGATCATTTGATCGGCAAGGTGTTTGTCGAGTATTTGTCGCCACTCAAACGCAACCGCATCAAGACCAAACTCATCAAGCAAAAGAAAGACGAGGAGCGCGACGGGGAGCGCTGAGGGCCCCTCTAGAATGACCGCATGCGCGTTATTTTTGCTGGTACCCCTGAGTTCGCCCGAGTGGCTTTGGACAAATTGCACAGTGCCGGCTTTGACATCGCGCTGGTGCTGACCCAACCCGACCGGCCTGCCGGTCGCGGCATGAAACTGCAGGCTTCGGCCGTCAAGCAGTGGGCCGAAGCTCATCAGATTCCCGTTGCCCAGCCGCGCAGCCTGCGGCTCGACGGCAAGTACCCGGAAGACGCCACAGTTGCGCGCGCAGCCATTGAGGCCGCCCACGCCGATGTGATGGTGGTCGCCGCTTATGGTTTGATCCTGCCGCAATGGGTGCTCGACACCCCACGGCTGGGTTGCCTGAATATCCACGGCTCGATCTTGCCGCGTTGGCGGGGTGCAGCGCCAATTCACCGCGCCATTGAAGCCGGTGACAGCGAGACCGGCGTGACCATCATGCAGATGGATGCCGGCCTCGACACCGGAGACATGCTGCTGCTAGAGACATGCTCTATCGGTGCCCACGACAGCACCGACATGCTGCATGACCAACTCGCCGAACTCGGCGGCCGGATGATCGTTCAAGCGCTTGAATTGGCGGCGAACGGAAGGCTAAAACCCGTCCCCCAGCCAACTGAAGGCATCAGCTACGCCCACAAAATTGACAAGCGCGAAGCCGCGCTCGACTGGACCCAACCTGTCGCCACACTGGAGCGGCGCATTCGCGCCTTCAACCCCTTTCCAGTGGCCTGTAGCGCACTCAATGGCGAGACCATCAAGTTCTGGCGGGCCGAGGTGTTGCCGGGTGGTCGCCCGCCCGGCAACGCTGCAGCGGGCGAGGTGATGGCTGCTGGTCCTGTGGGCGTCGACATTGCTGCGATTGACGGCGTTCTGCGTATTCACCGTCTGCAAAAAGCCGGCGGTAAGCCGCTCGATGCAGCGGATTTTTTGCGCGGTTTTGAGATTCAGTCTGGCCAACGCTTCAGCAACGCACCCGCGATTGCTGCGGCATGACAGCGCTTTACAAACACCCGGAATTTCGCATTGGTGCACGCGACATGCTGGCCGTCGCGCCAGGCATGGCTGCTTGGGGTTTGATGACGGGCGTGGCCATGATCAAGTCAGGCATGAGCCTGGTCGAAGTGTTAATGATGGCCCTGCTGGTCTTTGCCGGCAGTTCACAGCTGGCCGCACTGCCACTGATCGTCGCCGGCGCACCCATGTGGGTGGTGCTGGCCACCACCTTGTGCGTCAACCTGCGCTTCATGGTTTTCAGCGTCCATCTGCGCGCCTATGTGATGCACCAGCGTTTTTGGCGACGTCTGGCCAGCGGCTACTTCACGACCGATCTGACGTATGTGCAGTTCACCAAACGCTTTCCGCACCCCGCCAATGAGGCCGTCGGCAAGCGCGCCGAAGAAGCCTATCTGGCCGGCAACTGTGCGTTGGGGTGGGTCAACTGGATGGCCGCCAGCCTGCTGGGTATCGCGCTGGCCAATGCCATCCCCGTCAGTTGGGGTCTGGGCTTCGCCGGCATTTTGGCTTTGATGGGCATCATGAATTCGCTGGCCACGACGCGGCTGCGTGCACTGGCTGCGGTGGTGGCGGGCAGTGTCGCCGTGGTCGCCTATGCGTTGCCGCTGAAGCTCAACATCATGGTGGCTATTGTGTTGGCCGTGGCGGTCTGCCTGATGCTTGAAAAGCCCTTTCTTGAAGCCCGCACCATCAAAGCCAAAACACCGAAAAAAGAGACATGAACCAGACCGATCTTTGGACAGTGGTCACCATCGTCGGCATGGCACTTCTCTCTGTCATCACACGCAGCTTCTTCTTTCTGTCAAACAACCCATGGGCCATGCCCGCCTGGCTGCAACGCGGGCTGCACTACGCACCCATCGCCGCCTTGGCGGCCGTGATCGTGCCCGAGATGGTGACGACGCAAGGCCACTTGATCAGCACCTGGCAAGATGCGCGCCTCTTTGCAGTCGCGGCTGGCTTGGCCTGTTTTTACTGGAAGCGCAGCATGTTCGGCACCATCATCGTCGGCATGGCGGTGTATTTGCCGCTGCACGTTGGGCTCGGTTGGTAATGGCCGGGACTCTTTACAATTCAGCGCGATTCACCCCCGGCCTTTACACGGGCACCTCACACCCTGTTACCCGAACGAGACACCATGAACTTCATCCGTTTTTCTGATCTGTGCGCCAATGGCCAAGCGACTGGCCAACGTGTTTTTATCCGTGCCGACCTGAACGTGCCGCAAGACGACAACGGCCGCATCACGGAAGACACGCGCATTCGCGCCTCGATTCCGTGCCTGCAAATGGCGCTGGATGCCGGTGCTGCTGTGATGGTCACATCGCATCTGGGCCGGCCCACCGAAGGTGAATTCAAAGCCGCCGATTCACTGGCACCCGTGGCCCGGCGCTTGGCAGAACTCATGCAGCGCGAGATCCCGCTAGTCTCCGATTGGGTCGAGGGTGTTGACGTGAAACCCGGCCAGATCGTCATGCTGGAAAACTGCCGTGTGAACCGCGGCGAGAAAAAAAATGACGAAGCTTTGGCCCGCAAAATGGCAGCACTCTGCGACATTTTTGTGCACGATGCTTTTGGCACGGCACACCGCGCCGAAGCCTCGACTTACGGCATCGCGCAATACGCCAAGACAGCCTCAGCCGGCCCTTTGCTGGCCGCTGAAATGGACGCGATTGCCAAGGCGCTGTCAAACCCGCGCCGACCACTGGTGGCCATCGTGGCCGGCAGCAAAGTCTCGACCAAGCTGACCATTTTGAAAGCCCTCGCCAACAACGTCGACCAGCTGATTGTGGGCGGCGGCATAGCCAACACCTTCATGCTGGCAGCCGGTTTAAAGATTGGCAAAAGCCTGGCCGAAGCCGACCTGCTGGACGACGCCAAAGCCGTCATCGTCGCCATGAAAGCACGCGGCGCCGAAGTGCCGATTCCGACCGACGTGGTCACCGCCAAAACCTTTGCCGCCGACGCACCCGCCACCATCAAAGCTGCGACCGATGTCGCTGACGACGACCTGATTTTGGACATCGGCCCCGACACCACCGCCCGCTTGGCCGCGCAACTCAAAGCGGCCGGCACCATCGTTTGGAACGGCCCGGTCGGCGTGTTCGAGTTCGAGGCTTTTTCCCATGGCACCGAGGGCATTGCACGCGCGGTGGCAGACAGCAGCGGTTTCTCGATTGCCGGCGGCGGCGACACGCTGGCCGCGATTGCCAAATACGGCATTGAGAAACAGGTCGACTACATCTCCACCGGCGGTGGCGCTTTTCTAGCCGTTCTGGAAGGCAAGACTTTGCCGGCGTTTGAGATTTTGGACAAACGCGCTGCGGGTTGACACCTGCCTTGTAGGAGCTGAGCCCCTCAGCGATTCTTCGAGGGCGGCAACGGAACTGTCATGCGACTGGCAGCGCTGAAGACCCCGTCAGCCGACCCGAAAAATCAGTCCAGTCATTGCGCTTGAAGTCGTACAGCTTGCACCGGCGTGCTGTCTGAAAATACCAACGCCATGAGAACGGCTGAACGATGATGCGCTCGGGCAGCATGTGTTCGAGTTTGGACTGCGCGTCCTTGAGCCGGTACAGCGGAATGCTCATGTCGACGTGGTGCGCCGTGTGCTCCATGATGTGGTGCAACACCGCGCCGATGCCAAACCGGAAGGTCAGGTGCACGGTGGTCGAGACGAAAGGCTGCGACCGCGTCCAGGCCGCTTTTTCTTCGTGCCAACGCACTTGGGTGTGCGTGTGGTGCACATAGACCACAAAGCCGATCATGGCGTTCCAAAACAAAAAGGGCAGCACCCAACCGGCCAACAGCACCGGCAAGATAGGTTGCGCTGTGG
>CANCCE010000113.1 GCA_947374505.1 Comamonadaceae bacterium
GCCCGAATGCTTTTACGGTCTTCGGCGACCAGCGCCATGCGCGCCAGCAGCTTGACAGCGGCCGATGCGGGTTTCGGCGACAGCAAGCAATCGAGCAACTCACGGACACGCAGAAAGCGCGCTCTGAGCTGGCGCAGGCGGAACACCATGCCCACCGAAACGCCGTGTTGGTCAAGGTGCGCGTAAATGCTGTTGATGGCACGGCGACAAATCTCCATCCGCTCGCGGTAACGCGCAACGGCCACTTGCAGTTCGTCGGCCTGACGCAGAGGGTTAAAAAAGATCCGGCGCAGGTCTTCGACATCGGCTGGCAAGGCATGAAAAGGGCGCGCCCTTTTTTCCTCATCACTCATGCGCAGCCGCAGCTCCGGTGCAAAACCGGTGGCTCTGATATGCGCCGTGCAGTAGGTCAGCGCGTCCAGCAGGCTGTGCTGCCAGCTCCACTCATCGGTGTCCGGGCGTTCGGTCAGCAGATCAGTCAACTGATTGATCTGCGCTTCGTCCAGCAGCGTCAGCCATTGCGCATCAAAGCGGCTCGGCATCAGCAGCGAAAAGAGCTCGGCAGCGTTGGTGGTTTCCGGCGTTCCCGGCAGCAGCTTGCCGCGGATGCGTTCGGTCAGTTCACTGATGAAGGCGGTGCGTGGGGCAAAACCAAAGTCAGCCAGCAAAGGCGTGACATCGATGGTTTGCAACAGCGTGCGCCACCAAGCCTGCAAGCGGCTGTGCAGCGCGGGCTGCGCCTCCACGGCGTCCATGAAGTGCTGAAGACGCACGGCGGCGGCGGGTGCAGAACGGCTGTCGCCACGCACCCATTGCAGCAGGTCGATCAGCCAGATATGCCGATCAGCCAGTGAGGCACTCGGGTCAAGCCGCGCCAGCAAGGTGGCCAGCGCCGGGCGTGTGTTGGCTTTCAGTGCAGCACCCGTGCGGCGGCGCCCGAGCTGGCCTCCAGCACAAACATCGGGATCTGCGCTTCAAAGCGGGTGGCGTCTTCAGCGACGCAGAAATAACTGCCGTGCATGGTACCGGTGGCGGTGCGCAGGCGCGAGCCACTGGTGTACTGGAACGACTCGCCGGGCTTGAGCAACGGTTGGTGGCCGACGACGCCCAAGCCTTTGACTTCTTCGTTGTGGCCGTTGGCGTCGCTGATGAACCAGTGACGCGCGATCAGCTGCGCCGCCACATCACCGGTATTGGTGATGGTGACGGTGTACGAAAAAGTGAAGACCTTGCTGTCGGGGTCGGATTGTTCCGGCAGGTACAGCGGCAGGACTTCGCAGGAAATTTGGTAAGTTGGCATGGCACTCAAAGTAAGAGCTGCATGTTAACGCGGCCTTCCAGAGCCTGCTCGGCTGCGCTTATTGGCGACTCTTCCTGCGACAATCCGCGGATGAGTACACCTGCTAAATCCCATAAGCCTGCTTACAAAATCGCCCCTTCCCTCTTGTCGGCCGACTTCGCCCGACTGGGGGAGGAAGTTAAAAACGTCATCGCCGCTGGCGCCGACTGGATTCATTTTGACGTGATGGACAACCATTACGTGCCGAACCTGACCTTCGGCCCGATGATCTGCAGCGCCCTGAAGTCGCATGCCGTGACCGCCTCGGGTCAGCCGGTGCCGATTGACGTGCACTTGATGGTGCAGCCGGTCGATGCGCTGGCGGCCGCCTTTGCCGATGCCGGTGCCGACTACATCAGCTTTCACCCCGACGCCTCGGGTCACGTGCACCGCAGCGTGCAGGCCATCAAATCCAAAGGCTGCAAAGCCGGGCTGGTGTTCAACCCGGCGGCGTCGATGGAGGTGCTGGATTGGGTCATCGACGACATCGACCTGATCCTCATCATGAGTGTCAACCCGGGCTTTGGCGGTCAGAGTTTCATCGACTCGGCACTGCGCAAGATCGAGAACGCCCGCAAGCGCATTGATGCGTCTGGCAAAGATATTCGCTTGGAAGTGGACGGCGGCATCAAGACCGACAACATTGCCCGCATCGCCGCTGCGGGGGCTGACGCCTTCGTCGCCGGCAGCGCCATTTTTGGCAAGCCGGATTACAAATCAGTCATCGACGCGATGCGCGTTGAATTGGCGAAATGATGCACCAGCAGGGCAATGCCGCCTTGGGCCTCAAGTTGGACTTGGGGCGCAGTTTCGACGCCCTGATGATTGACCTCGACGGCACACTGGTCGACACCCTGGGTGACTTTGTCGCGGCCCTCAATTTGATGCTGGAGGAGCTGCCTTGGCACCCGCAGGAGCGCACTTTGGCTGGCTTACCGCTGACTTCAGCGGCGGTCGAGTCGATGGTGGGCAAGGGTTCGGAGCACCTGATTCAGTCCGCCCTGATGCATGTGCTGCGGTTGTCGGCCGGTACGCCGGAGTCCGGGCTTGGTTCTGAGGCTCTGTTGCGAATCCGGGCCGAGGCCTTGTACGTGCCAGCTTGGGCCAGCTACCAGAGGCATTACCTGGCCATCAATGGCCTGCATGCCAGTCTTTACCCTGGCGTGGTGCAGGGTTTGCAGCAGTGGCACGCCCAAGGCTTGCCGATGGCCTGCCTGACCAACAAACCGCTGGCCTTTGCCCAGCAGTTGCTCAAAATGAAGGGCTTGGACGGCTACTTCAGCCAGGTCTTTGGCGGCGACTCCTTTGAGTTTAAAAAGCCGGACCCGATGCCTCTGCTCAAGACCTGCGAAGCGCTGAGCAGTGCGCCTGCTCGCACGCTGATGCTGGGCGATTCCAGTAACGATGCCCGCGCTGCGCGGGCGGCGGGTTGCCCGGTCGTGTTGGTGACGTACGGCTACAACCATGGCCAGCCGATTCGGGCTGTGGATGCCGATGGCTTTGTCGATTCCTTCGCTGAATTGACGCTGCGTTAGGCGCGAATGCCGGGCCGGGCTTTGCTACACTTCGTTCTCATATGTTCATTCACAGCATCACATGTACAGGTTGTAGCAACCGGGGAGCCTGGCTTTGGCGTCGCTGCTTGCTCCGCCACGCCTGATCGCTGAACCTTCTTGTTTCAATGCTTTCAGGCTGGCAGTGTCCGCAGCCTCCCGCCTCTCAGTCTTTGAGCTGTTTGAGGCCTCTTGAATGAACCGTGGCCCAGCCGTCAGTGTCGACTACGCCGGCCACGCCATAAGGACTTGCTTTGATCACCGAACTCGAATTTAAAAGCCTGGCACAGCAGGGCTACAACCGTATTCCCTTGATGGCGGAAGCCTTTGCCGATCTGGAAACGCCGCTGTCGCTCTACCTCAAACTGGCGTTTTCCAAAGACGGCGGCAAGTTCAGCTTTTTGCTGGAGTCTGTTGTGGGTGGCGAACGCTTTGGTCGCTACAGCTTCATTGGCCTGCCAGCGCGCACGCTGGTGCGAGCCCGTGGCTTTGGTCCGGACGCCGTGACCGAAGTGGTGACCGATGGCCACGTGGTTGAAACCTCAACGCAGAATCCACTGGATTTCATCGAGGCTTACCAGCAGCGTTTCAAAGTAGCGTTGCGCCCGGGACTGCCGCGTTTTTGTGGCGGTCTGGCTGGTTATTTTGGCTACGACACGGTGCGCCACATCGAGAAAAAACTCGAAGCCTCGTGCCCGCCCGACACGCTCGGCTGCCCAGACATCTTGCTGCTCCAATGCGAAGAACTGGCGGTCATCGACAATTTGTCGGGCAAGCTGTATTTGATTGTTTATGCCGACCCGGCCGCCCCCGAGGCCTTTGCCAACGCCAAGAAACGGCTGCGCGGTCTGAAGGATCAGCTGCAGTATTCAGTCAGTGCGCCGGTGGTCAAGCCGTCACTGGGTTACCCGGCTGAGCGCGAGTTCGCCAAGGCCGATTACATCGCCGCTGTTGAGCGCGCCAAAGAACTCATCGCCGGCGGTGACTTCATGCAGGTGCAGGTTGGCCAGCGTATCAAGAAGCGCTACACCGAGTCGCCGCTGTCGCTGTACCGGGCGCTGCGATCGCTGAATCCGAGTCCTTACATGTACTACTACCACTTCGGTGACTTCCACGTGGTCGGTGCATCGCCCGAGATTTTGGTGCGGCAAGAGGCCATCGTCGTCAAGGACACACAAGTGGGGAGTGTCGAGACAACGGCGCAAAAAATCACCATTCGCCCGCTCGCCGGAACGCGCCCTCGGGCCGCTTCGGTTGAGGCTGACAAAGCCATCGAGCAAGAGCTCATCAACGACCCGAAAGAGCGCGCCGAACACGTCATGCTGATCGACTTGGCGCGCAACGACATTGGCCGTATCGCGGAGATCGGTTCGGTCAAAGTCACCGAGGCTTTTGCGGTCGAGCGTTACAGTCATGTGATGCACATCGTCAGCAACGTTGAGGGCGTTTTGCTTGACGGCATGAGCAACATGGACGTGCTGAAGGCGACCTTTCCGGCTGGCACCCTGACGGGCGCGCCTAAGGTTCACGCGATGGAGCTGATTGACCAGTTGGAGCCCACCAAGCGCGGTTTGTATGGCGGGGCGTGCGGCTACCTGAGTTACGCCGGCGACATGGATGTGGCGATTGCGATTCGCACCGGCATCATCAAAGACCAGACGCTGTATGTGCAGGCGGCTGCGGGTGTGGTGGCGGACTCGGTGCCCGAGCTGGAATGGAAAGAAACCGAAGCCAAGGCACGCGCACTGCTGCGCGCCAGCGAGTTGGTTGAAGAGGGGCTGGAATGAAACTCTTGATGATCGACAACTACGACAGCTTCACCTACAACATCGTCCAGTACTTTGGCGAGTTGGGGGCGGAGGTGGAGGTGCTGCGCAATGACGAGGTGACGCTGGCCGACATCGAAGCCCGCGCACCTGACCGGCTGGTGATTTCGCCCGGACCCTGCTCGCCCGCAGAGGCGGGAATTTCCGTTGCGGCGATCCAGCACTTCGCTGGCAAGTTGCCAATTTTGGGTGTCTGCTTAGGCCATCAAGCCATCGGCGCAGCCTTTGGCGGCAATATCATCCGTGCGCAGCAGCTCATGCACGGTAAGACAAGTGTCATCACCACCACGCAAGAGGGTGTGTTTGCCAATTTGCCCGAGAAGTTTGTCGTCAATCGCTACCACTCGCTGGCGATTGAACGCGCTTCTTGCCCCGATGTGTTGGCGGTGACGGCATGGACCGACGACGGCGAGATCATGGGCGTGCGCCACAAGACGCTGGCCATTCAGGGGGTTCAGTTTCACCCGGAGTCCATCCTTACCGAGCATGGTCACGCCATGCTGAAAAACTTTTTGCTGCAGGCCTGAGGTTTGACTGTCGCCTGACAGCTAGGCTCCTTATTTCGAAAGCGTCAAGATGTCCCAATCACAGAAAATCACGCCCCAAGAAGCCTTGCAACGCACGATCGAGCACCGTGAGATTTTTCACGATGAGATGCTGCACATCATGCGGATGATCATGAACGGCGAGATGTCGCCCGTGATGATGGCGGCGCTCATCACCGGCTTGCGCGTCAAGAAAGAAACCATCGGCGAGATCACCGCTGCCGCCCAGGTCATGCGTGAGTTTTCAACCAAGGTCGAGGTGGCCGACAAGACGCATTTGGTCGACATCGTCGGCACCGGCGGCGATGGCTCACACACCTTCAATATTTCCACCTGCGCCATGTTTGTGGCGGCAGCGGCCGGCGCCAAGGTCAGCAAACATGGTGGCCGCAGCGTCAGCAGCAAGTCGGGCAGTGCCGACGTGCTGGAGGCCTTGGGCATCAACATCAACTTGTCACCGGAAGCGATTGCGAATTGCATCGCGACCGTGGGGGTTGGCTTCATGTTCGCGCCGAACCATCATCCGGCCATGAAAAACGTCGCACCGATACGCAAAGAACTCGGTGTACGCACGATTTTCAACATCCTCGGCCCGCTGACAAATCCGGCCAGCGCGCCGAACATTCTCATGGGTGTTTTTCATCCGGACCTCGTCGGTATTCAAGTGCGCGCCTTGCAGCGGCTCGGTGCCGAGCATGCCTTGGTGGTCTACGGCAAAGATGGCATGGATGAGATCAGCTTGGGCGCAGCAACGGTGGTGGGCGAGCTCAAAAACGGTGAGATCACCGAGTACGAAATTCACCCCGAAGATTTTGGCTTGCCGATGGCGGGCAGCCGGGCGCTCCGTGTCGAGACACCGGAGCAGTCGATGCAGATGCTCACGGGTGTGCTGGATGGCGAGGTGGGTGCGCCCAGCGACATCGTTGTGCTCAACGCGGGAGCGGCGCTTTACGCCGCCAATGTGGCTGCCTCGATGGCAGGCGGCATCGCGCTGGCGCGTCAGGCGATTGCCTCAGGTGCAGCCCGACGAACGCTGGACGCGCTGGTCAAAGCCACGCACGCGGCTTAAGTAAGCGTCGCTGCATGCATCGTCATAAACATCAATAATCGTTTTTGCCTCTTTTCTTTCACGACAACATCGGTAACCCAACACATGGCTGACATCCTCGACCAGATCATGGCGGTCAAACGCCAAGAAGTAGCCACTGCGCTGCAACGCAAGCCGCTCGCCGTCATGCGCGAAGATGCCGAGTCGCGCGTCCTCACGCGCGACTTTGTCGGCGCCATGCGCCGCAAGATCGCGACAGGTCAAGCGGCCGTGATCGCTGAAATCAAAAAAGCCAGCCCCTCCAAAGGCGTTTTGCGCGCCGACTTTATTCCTGCCGACATCGCCCAGAGCTATGCCGAGCATGGCGCGGCTTGCTTGTCGGTGCTGACCGATCAGCAATTTTTCCAAGGCAGCACGGATTACCTGAAGCAAGCGCGGGCCTCATGTGACCTGCCCGTGTTGCGCAAAGATTTCATCATCGACGCCTATCAAGTTTATGAAGCACGAGCGATGGGTGCGGACTGCATTTTGCTGATTGCAGCCTGCCTGGATGATGCCCAAATGAAGAGCTTTGAAGCGCTGGCGATATCGCTGGACATGGCGGTGCTGGTGGAGGTGCATGACCGCGCAGAGTTAGACCGTGCGCTCAAGCTGAAGACGCCTTTGTTGGGCATCAACAACCGCAACCTGAAAACGTTCGAGGTCTCGCTCGACACCACGCTGGGCATGATCAAGGATGTCCCTGCTGACCGTCTGCTGGTCACCGAATCAGGCATCAGCACCGTGGCTGATGTGCAACTTCTGCGGCGAGCCGGCGTCAACGCCTACTTGGTGGGCGAAGCCTTCATGCGCGCCGACGATCCCGGTGTTGCGCTGGCGCATTTATTCACCTGATGAGCATCCAGGCCAATTTCGCTTTTGACGATGCGGGATTGCCGAGTGCACCGCCTGAGCGACTCGCCGCCTGGAACCCGGCTCTTTGGCCCATCGACCGCAGCTGGGAACCGGTTGTACAAGGTTTTCTGGCCGGCCCGACTGGCCAGCAGCTTGGCCAATACATTGAGCAGCGTTTGACCGACGGTGCCGTCATTTACCCTGCCCATCCCCTGCATGCCTTGGAAATGACCCCGTTGTCGGCGGTCAGGGTCGTGATTCTGGGGCAAGACCCGTACCACGGTCCAAACCAGGCGCATGGCTTGGCGTTTTCGGTCAAGCATGGCAACCGAATCCCGCCAAGCCTGCGCAATATATTCAAGGAAATAGACCGGGGCGCGGCCCAAGCGGGAGCGGCTAACGGGCCAAGTTCGGGGCTTCGCAGTGGCTCGCTTGAAGCGTGGGCGCAGCAAGGCGTGTTGTTGCTCAACACCTGCTTGACGGTCGAAGACGGAGCCCCTGGCAGCCATGCCAAACAAGGTTGGGAAGTGCTGACGAATGCGCTGATTCAGGCTGTGGACACATCAGCGAAGTCGGTTGTGTTTATGTTGTGGGGTGCTCATGCCCAAGCCAAGCGTGAGCTGATCAAGGGCGATCACTTGATTTTGACTGCCAACCACCCTTCGCCGCTGTCTGCGAATCGACCGCCGCAGCCATTTTTGGGCTGCGGACACTTTGCTGCCGCCAATGCTTGGCTTGAAGCGCGTGGTTATAACGTCCTCAAATGGTCGTGATGCTGGTGGAAACCATGGCATAATCCGTGGTTCACTTGAAGGATGGGTGTCCGAGTGGTTAAAGGAGGCAGACTGTAAATCTGTTCGCTAACGCGTACGCTGGTTCGAATCCAGCCCCATCCACCAAGCAAACGCAGAGTTGGACTCAGCGAATGTCTCGGTAGAGTCTTGGTAATGTCAGTGAGTTGGTTGAAATAGTTGCAGAGCTGCGGGAGTAGTTCAATGGTAGAACCCTAGCCTTCCAAGCTAATGACGCGGGTTCGATTCCCGTCTCCCGCTCCAGTCTGCATCCCGTGTGGGGTGTATTTTGGTGGGTTCTGGGCTGTTTTTGTTGGTGAACTGCTGAGTGTTTGATTGAGTATTTGAGAAGGCCCATTTGGCTCAGTGGCAGAGCACTCCCTTGGTAAGGGAGAGGTCCCGGGTCCGATTCCCGGAATGGGCACCATATTTAAAGTCGGCGCAGCGTCGCTGGCTAGGCAATAGTTTTTGTAACTTTTCGGAGTTGAAAATGGCAAAAGAGAAATTCGCGCGAACAAAGCCGCACGTCAACGTCGGCACGATTGGTCACGTTGACCACGGTAAAACCACCTTGACGGCCGCGATCACGACCGTGCTGGCGGCCAAATTCGGCGGCACGGCCAAAGGTTACGACCAAAT
>CANCCE010000114.1 GCA_947374505.1 Comamonadaceae bacterium
AAGGGCACGCTGGCTGAGATGACGGGTACCGTGTCGTTCGGTAAAGAAACCAAAGGCAAGATTCGCCTGCAGATCACGGCCCCTGAAGGCACGGTCTGGGAAGACCTCGTGCCAAAAGAGAAAAATATTCTCGTGCACGAAGGCCAAGTAGTGAACAAGGGCGAGAGCATTGTGGACGGTCCTGCCGACCCACAAGACATCTTGCGTTTGCTCGGCATGGAAGAACTGGCTCGCTACATCGTCGATGAAGTGCAAGACGTTTACCGTCTGCAGGGCGTGAAGATCAACGACAAGCACATTGAAGTGATTGTTCGTCAGATGCTGCGCCGTGTGGTGGTCGGTGATGTTGGCGAATCCAGCTACATCGCTGGTGAACAAGTTGAGCGCTCGGTCATTCTGGATGTCAACGACGCCTTGCGCGCCGCTGGCAAAGTTCCGGCGACCTTCAGCAACTTGTTGCTCGGTATCACCAAGGCGTCCTTGTCGACCGACTCGTTCATCTCCGCGGCTTCCTTCCAGGAAACCACGCGCGTGTTGACCGAAGCGGCCATCATGGGCAAGCGCGACGAGCTGCGTGGCTTGAAAGAGAACGTGATCGTCGGCCGTTTGATCCCTGCCGGTACCGGTATGGCGTATCACAAGGCACGTCGTGCGAAGGAGCAAATGGACGACGCCGAGCGCCGCGCCATTGCCGAGACCGAAGCCGCTGAACTCGAGGCCTTGACGCCAGCCGAGCAAAGCAGCGAAGGTGCCGATAACCAAGCTTGAGCCAGTCTTGATCCAGCCCTGAGCTGAATCCCCCGTCAGGGGCCAAGCCCCACACCCTTTAAAGGGTGTGGGGCTTTTTTATGTCAATGCCGGGTGCATTTGTCGGCTAAAGTGGCAACATCAATCATGCACAACAAAATCAAATCATGAGTACAAAGTCCATCGTGCTGTTGGTGCTGTTGGCGCTGACTGTTTTTTGGACCGTGGGTGGCTACAACCGCCTGATGCGGCTTAAAAATACGATCGGCGAGTCCTTCAGCCCGATCGATTTTCAGTTCAAAGATCGGCATGACTTGCTGCTCAAACTGGCCGAAGCGGCCGGTGAATATCTCCAGTTCGACCCTGTCACGCTCAGCGAATTGAAGCAGGCCCGAAGCGATTCAAGCACCGCAAACGACGCTGTTCGCGCACGCCCCAGCCATGCCATTTTGGTGCGGGCACTGATGGACGCTGAAAAAATTTTGAACAACAAGCTCGACAACCTATGGCACGCAGGGACCACCAACTTAGCGATGTTGGCTGACCCTCAGATTCGCGAGCTTGCGCAGCAGCTCATCATGACGCAGAGCAAACTGGCTTTCGGGTGTCAGGCATTCAATTTAAGTGTGAATCATTTCAACGTCGCGCAACGTCAGTTCCCGACGCTCCTGATTGCAAAACTCTTCGGTTTTTCATTGGCTGCCCCCTTGGCGATTGGTCTGGACAGCCCCTGACTATTTATGATGCAGCGTGCCGTACTGAGTTGTACAAGCTGGCTAATCTCTTCAACACTTCAAGGAGCGATCAGATGAATTTAAAAAAATTGGCTTGGACCCTGTGCTTAGGTACCGGACTGTGGAGTTCGGCGAGCCTTGCGCAAGCGCAAACACCGACGACCCAGCAAATGCTGTACGTCAAGAGCCTCGCGGCGAGTTGTGCCAACTGCCACGGCACTGACGGCAAAGCGGTGGAAGGCTCACAAGTGGTCTCGCTGGCCGGACTCGACAAAAGCTATCTCATCACACAAATGAAGGCTTTCAAAGCCGGAACCCGCGCGGCCACCGTCATGCACCAAATCAGCAAGGGCTATAGCGACACCCAAATCGAAACCATCGCCACGTATTTCGCCACGCAGAAAAAGTAAAGGACGACCATGACCTCAACTTCACCACGCCTGACCCCCGCACACCTGCAACGCCGTCACATCCTGAAAACCACAGCCGCACTCGGCCTGCTCGGCTTAGCGGGTTGCGCCACCAGTTCCATCCCGGCACGCGCCAAAGTGGTCGTCATTGGCGGCGGCTACGGTGGCGCTACCGCTGCCAAATACGTCCGCATGTTCTCGGACTACAAGATCGATGTGGTCTTGATCGAACCGCAAGAGGCGTTCATGTCCTGCCCGATTTCAAATCTCGTGCTGAGTGGCAGCAAGCAGCTCGCGGACATCACCGTGCCCTACACCGCGCTCAGTCGTCGGCACGGCATCACCGTGGTTAAAGACATGGCCAGCGCCATTGACACCCGGCTCAAAACGGTCACTTTAGCGGGGGGTGCGACGATCGGTTACGACAAGTTGGTGGTGTCGCCCGGTGTTGAGCTGATGCTGGAGAGCATTGAGGGCCTCAAAGCCGCACAGGCATCCGGTCAAATTTTGCAAGCTTGGAAAGCCGGCGCCGAAACGGTGGCTTTGCGCCGGCAACTCGAAGCCATGCCCGATGGCGGCGTCTTTGCAATCGCCATTCCTGAAGCACCTTACCGTTGCCCACCAGGCCCTTACGAAAGGGCGTCGGTGGTGGCCGGCTACTTCAAGACCTTCAAGCCGCGCAGCAAGGTGTTGATCCTGGACGCCAACCCCGATGTCACCTCCAAAGGTGCACTGTTCAAAAAAGTCTGGGCCGAGCAATACAAAGGCATGGTCGAGTACCGCAGCCAGCACAAAACCGTGGCGGTTGATGCCAAGTCCGGTGTCATCAAGTTCGAGATTCAAGACGACGTTAAAGCACAGGTTCTGAACGTCTTGCCGCCCATGCGGGCCGGCAGTATCGCCGTGCAGGCCGGGCTGAACAACCAAGCCAACAACCGTTGGTGTGGAGTTAATTTCCTTAACTTCGAATCGACTGCCGCCAAAGACGTTCATGTGCTCGGCGACTCTATCCAGATTGCCCCGGCGATGCCAAAAAGTGGTCACATGGCGAATGGCCATGGGAAAGTGGCGGCAGCCGCCATCGTGGCGGAGTTGTCTGGTTGGGACATCAATCCCGCGCCGATGCTCAACAACACCTGCTACAGTTTTGTCGACAATAAAAATGTCGTTCACGTGGCCAGCGTGCATGAATACGTCGCCGCTGAAAAAACCTTCAAGACCGTGGCGGGGTCGGGCGGACTGAGTCCGGCACCCAACGAACTCGAAGGTGTCTACGCGCTCAATTGGGCCAGCAACATCTGGGCAGATACACTGCTCTGAATGGCGGGGCCTAGGCCCCGCTTTTTTTATTCCTGTGGCCACGGCTTGAACGTGCGGCCTGCCTGAGCCCCTATGCAAGATACCCAAGACCAAACACCTCTGTGGCAACAACTGCAAGGGGCTGCAGCCCTGTTGCTCGCCGTGCGCGAAGGTCGCTCCATGACCGCTGAACTCGAACGTGTGCCGCCGCACCTTCGCCCTGGCGTTCAGGCGCTGGGTTTTCATGCGCTGCGCTGGCTCGGTCGGGCTGAAGCCCTGCGCCAGCAATTGGCCAGCCGGCCGCCGCCACCCGAAGCCGACGCGCTGCTGTGCGTCGCGTTGGCACTGGCCTCAGAGGTCGACGACACGCTCTACACCGAATACACCCTGGTTGACCAAGCCGTTGAAGCCGCTAAACACAGCGAAGACACCCGCCATCAGGCCAGTTTCATCAATGGATGCCTGCGCCGGTTTTTGCGCGAACGTGACGCCATGCTGGCCATTTGCGAGCGCAAGCCGCAAGCCGTCTGGAACCATCCGCAGTGGTGGGTTGATCGGGTTCGCAAAGACCATCCTGACGCCTGGCAGTCCATTTTGTTGGCCAACAACAGCCGGGCTCCGCTGACGCTGCGCGTCAACACGCGCCTGACCACGCAAGCCGCCTACCTGCAAATGCTGCAGGACAACGGCATTGACGCAGAACCTGTCGGCGATCACGGCATTATTTTGGCGAGTCCTCGTGCGGTGACGCGTTTGCCTGGCTACGCTGAAGGTCACTTCTCTGTGCAAGACGCTGGCGCGCAGCTCGCTGCCCCTTTGCTGCTCAATGGGCTCCAAGCGACAGGCGGCCAGCCTCGATTGCGATTGCTCGATGCTTGCGCTGCACCGGGTGGTAAGACCGCGCATTTGTTAGAGCTGGCGAATGCCGATGTCATCGCGCTGGACATAGATGCCGAGCGCTGCACCCGTGTGCAGAAGAATCTGGACCGATTGCAACTGCAGGCGCAAATCACAGTCGCTGATGCCGGTTTGCCCGAAGGCTGGTGGGACGGTCAACTTTTTGATGGCATCTTGCTCGACGCACCGTGCACCGCTTCTGGCATTGTCCGACGCCATCCCGATGTGCGCTGGCTCCGGCGCCCAACCGACATCTCACAACTGGCAACGCAGCAGACGCGTCTGCTGGAAGCGCTTTGGCCTTTGTTGCGTGTTGGCGGACGTTTGCTCTACTGCACCTGTTCGGTTTTCAGGGCCGAAGGCGAGCAACAGATCCAAACGTTTCTTATGCACCACACTGATGCGCTATTAAGGCCATCGCCGGGACATTTGCTGCCTCAAATCAAGGCTGCCGGCCCAGTATTCCCGGACAATTTACTTCGTGAGTACGATGGTTTTTATTACGCAGTTCTGGAAAAGCGCGCCGCCTGACCGTGGTGCGCGGCGCTTCTTTGCGTCTGCCTTTGTGGTTTTGGCCATGCTCTCGATGGTGTGGTTGGGCGCCATGCCTTCAGCTCGCGCAGCCAGCATGGCCTATGCGGCCAACGCGGCGACTCCCCAGCTGACCCAACTGCGAACGGAGCGGACAGATGACGGGGTCTATCTCAACGCCGCCGTGGCATTTGAACTCCCACATGTTGTTGAAGACGCCTTGCTCAAGGGGATTGCACTATTTTTCGTCATCGAAGTCGACATCTACCGCGACCGCTGGTACTGGACTGACCAGCGTGTAGCGGGTGCTGCCCGCACCATCCGGTTGGCCTACCAGCCACTGACGCGGCGCTGGCGGGTCAACATCGGTTCCGGCCTGATCGGGGCATCTTTAGGGCTGCGAGCCACCTTTAACCAGAATTACGACACCTTGCCGGAGGCGATGTCGGCGGTTCAGCGCGTGGCCCGTTGGAAGGTCGCTGAGCTGTCAGATGTTCGATCGGGGAGTGACCACAATCTGTCCTTCAGCTTCAAGCTCGATCTCTCCCAGCTGCCCAGACCGTTTCAGATTGGTGTGGCTGGTCAGCGAGATTGGAGCATCGCCATAGAAAGCGCGCAGCCGCTGTTGCTGCAAACGACGCGAGTTGTTGAGCCTGCTAAAGAAAGCCCAGTTGAGGCTGCCAAGTGATCTTGGAAACCACCTTTGCCGCGCTTCGCAGCAGCCGTGCGTTTCGTTGGACTTTGGGGGTTGGCGTCGGCGTGATTGTGGCGCTCGGCTTGGTACTGATTTTTTTGCTCACTCAGGCAACCGGTAACCGGGAGCTTTACGAGCGCAACTACCCGATTCTTTTTGGCCTGAACATTGGTGTTGCAGCACTTTTGTTGGTGGTCATCGGTTGGATCACTCTGCGGCTCGTATTGCGCTTGCGGCAACGCAAATTTGGCAGCCGGTTGTTGGTCAAGTTAGCGGCAATTTTTGCGCTGGTCGGTCTTTTCCCCGGCGTCACGATTTACTTTGTGTCCTACCAGTTCGTCTCCCGCTCAATTGAAAGCTGGTTCGACGTCAAGGTCGAAGGCGCCCTTGCTGCGGGTCTGAACCTCGGCCGCGTCACGCTGGACACGCTGGCCGCCGATTTGGGTAATCGCACGCGCCTAGCGGCCAATCAGTTGTCTCAATCGACGGATGCATCCGCCAGCCTCGTGCTTGAACGTCTGCGCGATCAACTTGATGCGAAGGATGTGGTGCTGTGGAACGCCTCCGGCCAGCTGATCGCCAGTGCTGGTCAGTCCCGATTTTTATTGCAGCCCGATCGCCCCTCGCCGCAGCAACTGCGAGCGGCCCGCAGCAAACGGGTGATGACGCAAATTGAGGGACTGGATGACGCCGTGCTCATCAGTCCCAGCGTCACGGCACCGCAGCCCCGAAAGGCACGCGTCAAGGCCATTGCGCTCGTCAGTGACTCCAATTTTGACTTGACCAGCGCCGAACGCTTTCTTCAAATAACGGAAGATTTACCGATCGACTTGGTGACCAATGCGGTCATTGTGCAAGAGGCTAATCGCGAATATCAGGAACTCGCTCTCGCCCGCGACGGCTTGCGCAAGATGTACATCGGCACGTTGACGCTGAGCCTTTTCCTGGCGGTGTTTGGCGCTGTGTTGCTGGCTGTTCTGTTGGGTAGCCAGCTGGCGCGGCCACTGTTGTTGTTGGCTGAAGGTGTCAGGCAAGTGGCCCAGGGCGACCTTCGGCCCAAAGCCGTTCTTGACAGCAATGACGAGCTAGGTGGGCTCACGCGATCATTCGCCGTCATGACGCAGCAGCTAGCCGATGCCCGCTCGGCCGTGCAGCAAAGCATGTCGCAGGTCGATGCAGCCCGGGCCAATTTACAAATCATTCTGGACAACCTCTCGACCGGCGTACTGGTCCTCGACATTCATGGACATATCCGAACCAGCAATCCCGGTGCTGCCCGTATTTTGCAAGCGCCAGTGGCAGATTACCAAGGCAAAATATTGAGTGAAGTGCCTGGTCTGGAAGTTTTTGGCAAGGCCGTGCAGACACAGTTCGAATCGTATCTGGCTGAGAACGCAGCCCATGGGTTGGAGCATTGGCAGCAGACCTTTGAGCTCCATGGCGGTTTTTCCGGGTCCGATGAGGGGGCCGTGTCCCTGATTGCGCGAGGCGCCAAGATGCCCGGCACCGAAGAGTGTCTGCTGGTGTTTGACGATGTCTCCGCGATGGTCTCGACGCAACGCGCTGAGGCATGGGGAGAAGTGGCGCGACGACTCGCCCACGAAATTAAAAATCCGTTGACGCCGATTCAGCTGTCTGCAGAGCGGCTTGAAATGAAGCTTGCCAACAAACTTGAGCCCATCGAGCAGGCCTTGCTGACCAAGTCAGTCAAGACCATCGTCGACCAAGTCGACGCCATGAAGCGGCTGGTCAATGACTTTCGCGATTACGCTCGCTTACCTGCGGCTGAGCTCAAGCCGATTGACCTGAACGCACTGGTGACCGACGTGATGCAGCTCTACGCTAGCGATGTGTCGATTCCAATTCAGGTTGAACTCGATCCCGCCGCGCCGCTGATTCGAGGTGATGCCCAGCAGCTTCGCCAAGTGATGCACAACCTTTTGCAGAATGCACAAGATGCACAAGAAGGCCTGCAGCCGCCTCAAAAAGCACAAGTGATCTTGAAGACAGAGTACTCGGCAACCTCCCGGCGTGTGCGCCTGATCGTGCGCGACAACGGCGCAGGTTTTCCCGACAACATCTTGAAACGCGCTTTCGAACCTTATGTCACGACCAAGGCCAAAGGCACCGGTCTGGGGCTCGCTGTCGTGAAAAAAATAGCCGACGAACACGGTGCACGAATCGATATTTCTAACCGCGTTGCGGGCGGGTCAGTGCAGGGGGCCCAAGTGTCGTTATCATTCCAAGTTGTAGCTTAACAACACTGGGCTTTTCGGCTCAACAGACAAAGCACTGCTAAGGGCTAGATTCAATGGCAAATATTTTGGTGGTCGACGACGAGTTGGGTATTCGTGACCTTCTCTCAGAAATCCTCAACGACGAAGGGCATCAAGTCGAGCTGGCCGAAAACGCCGCCCAAGCCCGACTTGCCCGAGGTCGCGCTCGCCCCGACTTGGTATTGCTTGACATTTGGATGCCAGACACTGACGGCGTCACGTTGCTCAAAGAGTGGTCCTCCGGTGGCCTACTCACCATGCCCGTCATCATGATGAGCGGCCACGCCACCATCGACACCGCAGTCGAAGCCACGAAAATTGGGGCGATGGCGTTTCTTGAAAAACCCATCACCTTGCAAAAACTCCTGCAAGCCGTCGATAGCGGTCTGACCCGACTGGCTGTGCGCAAACCTGCCAGTCCGTATGTCACTCTAGCGCCGGGAGACATGCCGCAGCATGCGGGGGGCAACGGCGTTGTTCACGCAGAGGCGGTGCCAGACACCAGCCCTAAACCCACCCAAAGTTTTTTACTCGAAAAACCCCTGCGTGAAGCCCGCGATGAATTTGAAAAAGCTTACTTTGAATTTCATCTTTTTCGGGAAGGCGGTTCCATGACGCGCGTTGCCGAAAAGACCGGACTCGAGCGCACACATCTGTACAGGAAGCTCAAACAGCTCGGCGTCGATCTCACGCGGGGCAAGCGCCCAACCTGAAGGCTCAAAAACAGCGCTTGGCCTGATATATAATCTAAGGCTTGGCCCGGTAGCTCAGTCGGTAGAGCAGAGGATTGAAAAAATCCTGCCAACGGTAAGAAGTTAGCGTTAATGGCAGGTGCAGCAAGGTTTAAAAACGGTGCTGCACACTCTGTGCTACAGCTCATTCGCTTCGCCAAAATTCCCCCCAATTGAAAATCATTAGTCTCGCTGGCGTTGCTGTGCGCGACTGGTTTTGTGTGGCCGAACATTGTTGGTCGGCGGAACATCACGCGTCCTAATCGACAAAGATTAGAAAAGCGTGGATGAACATAACGCCCGTTGAC
>CANCCE010000115.1 GCA_947374505.1 Comamonadaceae bacterium
GCGCTGGGCCAGACCTTCGTGCCCGACAACAAGGCCGGCGGCAACAGCATCATCGGACTCAATGCCTGCGCCAAGGCGCCGCCCGACGGCTACGTGCTGTCGCTGCTGACCGGCAGTGCCACCGTCAACGTGTCGCTGCAAGGCACCAAGCAGCCGTACGACCTGCAGAAGGACCTGGCCCCGATCACGCAGATCACGGTGCAACCCTATGCGCTGGTCGTCAACCCGAAGGTGCCGGTCAAGAACTTAGCCGAGCTGATCGCGCTCGCCAAGGCCAATCCGGGCATGCTGAACTACGGGTCTTCGGGCCACGGCGGCATCAGCCACCTGGCCGGCGAACTCTTGTGCTCGATGGCCAAGATCAAGATGACACACGTGCCGTACAAGGGCGGCTTTCCGGCGCTGAACGACGTGGTCTCCGGCCAGATCAACATGATGTGTTCATCACAGTTGCAGGCGCAACCGTACACCTCGACCGGCCGCCTCAGGATAATTGGGGTGACCACCGCACGCCGCTCGCCCGCAGCGCCCGACGTGCCCACCCTGTCGGAGGCCGGCGTGCCGGGCTACGACATCGCCGGTTGGTACGGCTTAGCGGCGCCAGGCGCCACGCCGCCTGCGATCATCGACAAACTCCAGCAGGAGATCGCCAAGATCCTGAAGATGCCCGACGTGAAGGAGAAGCTCGCGCTCGACGGGTCGGAGGCGGTCGGCAGCACGCCAGCGCAGTTCAAGGAACACATCCGGGCCGAGGTCGACAAATGGCGCGGCCTTATCCAATCATCGGGCGTCACCGGTGCATGAACCCGCGCTTGATGGCACAGACAACAGGATACCCAGCATGACATCAATCACCTCCGTGGAAGAAGCGATGGTCCGTCGCTTGAGCCGTCCCAACCGGCCCGCTGGAAACTTTCGCACCCAGTTCATGGGTGAAGATCGCCACAAGGGCGAGAAACCCGACCTCACGCAGGCTTCTCCCATCGCCTATCTCGTGGAGCAAGGGCCGTACGGCGAGTTGCGGGCCCACTTCCACGAGGCCGATCAGTTCCAGATTTTCGTCACCGGTAACGGCCGCATCGGCGGGCATAGCGCGGCGCCCGGCATGGGCCATTTCGTCGGGCCGTTTTCGGGCTACGGCCCCATCGTGGGCGGGGAAGAGGGCGTGGCCTACATGACGCTGCGCAACACTTGGGATCCGGGCGCACAGTTCCTGCCCGAGAACTTGGAGAAGATCCGCGCCAAGCGCTCCGGTCGACGCGAAGTCACTTTTCAGGTGCCTGCACCGGTGGACGATGTCGAGTTGGGTGCGCTGCGCAAGATGAGCGTCTTGCCGCTGATCATGCCGCAGCCGGACGGGTTGGCCGCGTCGTCCTACGTGCTGTCGCCTGGCGCGAGCGTCACCGGTCCGGACGCCGCCGAGGGTGGTGGGCAGTTCTGGCTGGTGATGGCGGGCCAGATGCTCGACGCCGAGCAGGGCCACCCGCTACAAAGGCTCTCGATGGCGTTCGTCAGGCCGGAGGACCCGCCGTACGTCGTGCAGGCCGGCTCGGGCGGCTTGCACGTGGTGCTACTGCAGTTCCCACGCTTCCAAGCACCAGCGATCCACTGAGCGAACCTCGGCCTCGCGGCCCAAGGCGCAAGCGCGATCGGCGACTCGCCGCTGCCCCTGATGACGCAGGGGATGTTGGGTTGCAAATTCAATCAGGATTAAAAGGCGTACTTTCGCAACCCGCCATCCACCGGGATCACAGCCCCCGTGATGTACGAAGCCACAGGCGAAGCCAAAAATACCGCCAGCGCTGCCAACTCCTCCGGCTCGCCATAACGCCCTACGGGAATTGCTGTACGGGATTGTTCCGCGCGAAACTCCGGCGAATATTTGCGGCGGATTTGCTCGCTCATGATGCGTCCGGGCGGTATGCAGTTGACGGTGACGCCATGCGGGCCGACTTCGCGTGACAGGCCTTTTGACCAGGCATGTATCGCGGCCTTGGTTGGTGTGGCGGCGATCATGTGTTCGGGTTCGGATTTGCCGCTGATGTTGATGATGCGGCCCCATTTTCGCTGCATCATGCCGGTGAGGGCTGCGTGGGTAAGCTGGCGCACGCGGACGAAGTTGAGCGTCATTGATTCGTCCCATGCGCTGTCGGGCGTATCGACCTGGATACGTCCTTTGCTGCCGCCCGCGCTGTTGATGAGAATATCGATTTTGCCCATGGCTTTTTCAGCCGCCTGTGCCAGCCGCGTGGGCGCGTCTGGCTCAGTGATGTCGATCACTAAAATGTGCGGGGTTTTGTTGCCTGCGGCGGTGATTTCTGCGGCGAGTTCGTCGAGCAAGTTTTTGCGGCGGGCGACGATGCAGGTTTGCACGCCCTCAGCGGCGAGCGCTTTGGCAATGGCGCGACCTATTCCCTGGCTTGCGCCTGTGACTAAGGCGGTTTTGTCGATGAGCTGTAAGTTCATGATTTTATTTAATAAGGTGGATTCAAACACGAAATGAAACGTTGGCCAGCCGCCTTGGTGCCACGACTTGCGCCTAAGCGCCTAGCTCCGCGCGTACAAGTTGTGCACCTTGCGCTAGAGCACAGAGTTTTCCGAAAGCGATGTCGCGGGGGAGGTACTTCATGCCACAGTCTGGCGCAGGGATCAATTGCTCGGCTTTGACATATTTCAAACCCGCCCGAATACGGCTGGCCACCTGCTCAGCCGTTTCGATTTGCAGATTGCCCAAGTCCAACACCCCAAGCATGATTTTTTTACCCGCCAAGTCTGCCAGCACACCCAGGTCCAGTTTGGGTTGCGCCGCTTCAATCGAAATTTGCGTGGCAATCGAATCACTTAAGCCGGGTAGAAACGAATAGCCTGTGGGCTTTTGCCCTTTCACCACCGCTGCATAGCCAAAGCACAGGTGCACCACAGTGGGCACGCTGATGCCTTGTAGCGCACGGTTAATGGCTTTGACGGCATAACGGTTAGCGGCATCCGGGTTGTGCCGCAACCAAGGCTCGTCAAGTTGAATGAAGTCGGCACCTGCTGCTTGCAAGGCCAGTGCTTCGGCATTCACGGCCGCAGCAAAATCCATGACCATCGCCTCTTCGTCATGGTAATACTCGTCTTTGGCTTGCTGGCCCATCGTGAAAGGGCCTGGCAGTGTGGCCTTGGTCAAGCGGTCAGTGTGATTTTTTAAAAATGTAAAGTCATCGACCTCCACCGAGTACGCGCGCGCGATCTTGCCAACGACCCGCGGGATCAGAGTCTCAAGTCCGTTTTTGGAGCGAATGGCCGCAGGGTTGTCATCATCGACGCCATCCAATGCATTGGCAAAACGATTTGAATAGCTTTCGCGTCTGATCTCGCCGTCCGTGATGATGTCGATGCCTGCGCGTTCCATGTCCTGAATGGCCAGTCGTGTCGCGTCATCTTGGGCGGCTTGAAGTTGCTCTGGCGCGATGCGCCAAAGTTCGTGCAGGCGTGTGCGCGGCACCCCTTGCGCGAGCAGTGCATGGTCAACCAACCATGCGGGTTGGGGGTAACTGCCGACAACGGTTGTCGGGAGGATTTTTGTGGGTGTGCTTGTCGTCATACAAGAGAAGTTTGATTTAAAAATTGTGAGCGAAGCCCTGAGGCACACGACTTTAAATCGCAAACCGCGGGCGTGGACGGTTTTTATATGCTGGTGAACCTGTATTGACAAGCGCTAAACGTTTGAAACTGATTTTTTTTAAATTAGCGTCGAGTGGAATTTGAAAAAATCAGAAGCTTCGACACAAAACCAAGCCAACTTGATTACGATCTGCTTCGGATATCATTTTTAACCACCCAGAAGAAGGATTCAGAACATGTCGAAAGCCTATTGGATATCAGCCTACCGCACCATCACCGACCCAGCCGCCATGGCGGCATATGGAAAGTTGGCCGGGCCAGCAATTCAAGCAGCAGGCGGTCGCTTTCTTGCGCGCGGAATGCCTGCCAAGGTCTACGAAGCGGGGCTTGAACAGCGGGCTGTACTGATCGAGTTCGATAGCATCGAGATGGCCATCGCCGCGCATGACAGTCCCGGCTACCAAGCCGCCTTAAAAGCCTTGGGCAACGGGGCCGAAAGAGACATACGCATCGTTGAAGCGTTGTCTTAATTCGTTGACGGAAGATCGATTCAGGCTGCGTTCATGCGCTGAATGGTGGCCACTGCCAACTCCATGGCGGTGGCCAGTTCGGCCAGCGCCACCTCGGCGTCACGGGATAAACCTAAAGCCAGTTCGACCTCCGTCGCCGTGCGAAAAACGTCTGGCAAGGCCAGATTGGCCGCCACCCCGGCCAGCTTGTGGGCCAAGGCAACCGCAGCAGCACTGTCGTTGCTAGCCAGATTGCTCTGTATCAAAGATACAGCCCCCGCATAAGTCTCGACAAAGCGGCCCAACCAATCTTGGTAGGCGGGCATGTCGGTCCAAATTTTCAGCCCCTCCGTGACATTGATCACTGTCGACTCTGGAGCCCACGCCAAGGACAACGGCAGTGGCTGACTGGCCGCGTTGATCACCGCTTGGCGTGTCAACCGTTGAATCAGCGTGATGGTGGACGGCACGTCAAAAGGTTTGCTGATGAAGTGCGTCATGCCCACCGCATGCGCGGCGTCTTGCTGCGACTTGAAGGCACCCGCCGTCAACGCAACAATAGGCAGATGTGCAAACTCAGGCATCAGGCGCAACAGACGTGTCGCCTCAATGCCGCCCATGACCGGCATTTGCACGTCCATCAGTACCAGATCAACCTCGTTTGGATGCGCCACCAACCAGTCAATGGCTTCTTGACCATTGCTGGCAAGGGACACCACGGCGCCGTGCCCGTGCAAAATGCGGCGCGCCACTTCACAGTTGATGTCGCCGTCATCCACCACCAGCACCCGTATGCCTTGCAAAGATTTCCCAGCCAAATTAGGCGCTGTGTTTTCCCTCAAGACATAAGTTTGTGTCGGTTGATCCAGTGGTTGATCGCCGTCCGCTATGGTTTTGAGAGGCACCGAAAACCAGAATTCACTGCCCTGCCCCAAAACGCTGGTCAAGCCAATTTGCCCGCCCATCAACTGGACCAATTGGCGACAAATCGTCAACCCAAGGCCTGTCCCACCAAAGCGTCGGGTGGTCGTGCTGTCAGCCTGCGTGAAGGCCGAAAAAACAGTGCTCTGTAGTTCAGGTGCAATGCCAATGCCAGTGTCTCTGACACTGAAGCGCAGCACCACCTCATCGGTGCCTCGGGACACCAGCTCTGTGCGCAGCTCGACCTGGCCTTTACTGGTGAACTTGATCGCATTGATACTCAGGTTGATCAACACCTGCTCAAGCCGTAAGGCATCCCCAGACAAGGTGTAGATACCCGGCACCAGAGGCGGTGGATGGATGATCAATTTGATATTTTTCTCACCAACCGCCACACCCAAGACCACGCTCAAAGAGTCGATCACATCGGTCAGTCGGAAAGGTGCCTGCTCAATCATCATCTGGCCGGCTTCAATTTTGGAGACATCCAGAATGTCGCTGATCAGGCTCAGCAAAATCCGCCCCGAAGCTCTGATCTTGCGCACCATGTTGTGGGCGTCCATGTCCAAATTAGCCTGCTCCAACAAATAAGCCAGACCCAAAATAGCATTCAGCGGTGAGCGGATTTCATGGCTCATGCTGGACAGAAAATCAGACTTCGCCAAGTTGGCGCTGTCGGCTACGGCACGAGAGCTTTCGAGCTCAATATTTTTTTCCTGCAAGACCATGTCAAGGCGCTTGCTTTCGGTGACGTCACGCGCCGCCGCAAAGACGCCTTGCAAGACACGGTCGCGGTCGTAAAAGGTGGTGGCGTTGTAAGACACCACGGTTTCTTTGCCGTCTCTGGCGCGTACAGTCAATTCGTAATTGGTGATTTTTTTGCCGCTCAACACCATGTTGATGGCAGCCACGGCCCGGTCTGGCTCGGTGAAGAACTTTTTGAAGGGGGCACCAATCAACTCGTCCCGGGTGCAGTTGGTCAGTTCTTCGGTTTGCTTGTTGACGTCGGTGATGATGCCGGCGGGATCTGTGGTCATGATCGCGTCAATGTTGGCTTCAATCAGCGAGCGCGTGTAGAACTGCTGGTCACGCAAACGTTGATCGAGCTTTTTCTGCTCTTCTTCAATCAGCTTGCGGGCGGTGTTGTCCGTGCCAATCAACAGGTAGCCAATGATGGCGTCTAGTGCATCGCGCAGAGCCGTCACTGACACCACCGCCGGAAAGCGACTGCCATCTTTGCGGATGTAGGTCAGCTCATAAATGTCTTCAATGCCGCGCGAGGCTTTAAAGACCAAGGCTTCAAAGCCCGGCGTGATCGGCGTCTCAAACTCAGCACTCAGTGCGCTGGCCCGGGTGATCACCTCTTGTGGATCAGAAATCTCAGCCGGCGTTATTTTGTTCATCACGTCTGCCGCCAAATAGCCCAGCATCCGCTCAGCACCGACGTTGAAAATCTGAATCACGCCGTTCGCATCGGTCGCAATACTGGAGAAGTTGGCGCTGTTGAAAATAGCGCTCTGCAACGCACCGGCTTTGAGCAAGGCTTCTTCGGCTTGCTTGCGAGCGGTGTTGTCCGTACCAATCAACAGGTAGCCAATGATGGCGTCTTGGTCATCGCGCAGGGCCGTGACCGAGACCACAGCCGGAAAGCGACTGCCGTCTTTGCGGATGTAGGTCAGCTCGTAAATGTCTTCAATGCCGCGCGAGGCTTTAAAGACCAAGGCTTCAAAGCCCGGCGTGATCGGCGTCTCAAACTCAGCACTCAATGCGCTGGCCCGAGCGATCACCTCTTGTGGATCAGAAATCTCAGCCGGCGTAACTTTGTTCATCACGTCTGCCGCCAAATAGCCCAGCATCCGCTCAGCACCCACGTTGAAAATCTGGATCACGCCGTTCGCATCGGTCGCGATACTGGAGAAGTTGGCGCTGTTGAAAATAGCGTTTTGCAACGCACCGGCTTTGATCAACGCTTCTTCAGACTTTGACGTCAAACTGGACTCGCTGATGGGCACTAAGGTCACATCAGTGGAGGGCTCAAAAAAGACCGCCTTAACGCCGTAATCATTTTTTTTCATATCTAATTATTATTACATATTCGTTAAAATGATTAGATATATTTTATTAAAATTTAAACTGATGAACCTTTGACGCTTTTCCCCCATCAGCAGAGCATCAAATTCACGTTCTTGGTACATGTGAACTCGAGCAGTTCAGCGAAGCACTCTTGGCAGCCAGGTGAGCGGTGTTCAGGCTCTGCGTCCAGATCGAGCCGGTGAGGCCAACAAGTAAGCCCAGCAGTTTATAGTTTCAAAGACGGCAGTGACTGTCTGATAACAATACGGAGACACCTTGAAAAATCGCATCATTGCCACCTTTTTTAGCGCAGCAGCCATGTTTCTTGCCAGTTCTGCCTACGGGCAATGGGCTCCTGTGGGTCCTGTGGAGTTGATCGTCGCCGCCGGAAGCGGTGGTGGCAACGACCGCACTGCGCGCTTGCTTGCAAATATGTTGACCGGCGCAAAGCTAGTTCAAGCACCCGTGGTGGTCGTGAACAAACCCGGAGCGGGCGGTGTCATTGCTCAAAACTACCTGAATTCGCACCGCGGTAATGGTCACTATTTAATGATCACCAATCCAGCGCTGCTGACGAATCCGATCATTGGCGTAGGGACTGCAAAGTACACAGAAGTCACCCCCGTTGCTCAATTATTCAACGAGTACGTACTGCTCGTAGCGAAGAGCAGCGCCAAGGTAGAAACGGGTAAAGATCTGATCGCCAGTTGGAAACGCAGTCCCACTTCACTGTCCCTGGCTGTCGCGCCCGGCTTGGGCGCCGGCCCTCATATTGCGGCGGCCATGGTTGCGCAGACTGCGGGGGTAGATCCATCCAAACTGGTTGTAGTTCCGTACGTCACTGCAGCCGCTGCCTTAACGGCACTCCTGGGTGGGCATGTTGACCTGATGGCATCAACGACGATGAATGTGCTCCCGTTCCTGGTGTCCGGTAAGGTTCATGCGCTTGGAATCACAGGTCCGCAAAGGATACCGGGTCAATTGGCATCTGTTCCTACTTGGCGCGAACAAGGCGTGGACGTCGAATTTGGAAATTGGCGCGGAGTGGTCGGCCCCGATGGCATGACCAAGGCGCAAATAACGTATTGGGAGGGTGTTTTCTCTAAACTGGTCGCTCTGCCGGAGTGGAAAGCCCGCGTTGATGAGGAGTTTTCTCAAGGTGATTACAAAGACAGTGCGGCAAGCAAACTGTTTCTAGATCAGGAAAACCAACGCTTGGGACAGTTGTTAAAGAGGCTCGGTCTGGCCACATCAAAATAACGTTGTCCGTTCACACATGAATCAGTCGTCATCGCAAAAGGATGACGACTATCCCGATCAAGGTCAATGCACTGCCCAGCAGCGTGCTGAGCGTGATGACGTCCTGACCTTTGAACAATAAATGACTGAGCGGAAACACCAAAATGGGCGTGCACAGCGTCATCAATGCGACGACTGAGAGCGGGATGAAGCGCATGGCGCCGATGACCCCCATTTGACCCAGGATGTTGAACACACCGATCAAGGCAAACAACCA
>CANCCE010000116.1 GCA_947374505.1 Comamonadaceae bacterium
ATGAGTGCTTCATCAGGGCTTTTCAACGGTGTGTCTGGCTGACGCAGTGCCCAAGCGTCTTCGAGACGCTTGTCCATGGCGCGGGCGGCGCGCTTGAGGACGGCCAAGTCGCTGCTGCCTTTGGCGTAGGTGTAAGTGTCTGGGAAAAATCGGCCTTCGGGGTGGACCCCCGGTTTGTCGAGTTTGGCCATGATCGCTTCGCCGCTCAATCCCTTGGTGTCGGCTCGAAGTTGTTCAGCTGACTGCAGAGTCAGCATGATTTGGCTGAAGTTCAATCCTTCCGGAAGATTGATACTTTTCAGGGTTTCCTCGCCCCTCACCAACATGCGGAGCAATTTGCGCGGCGTGGTGCCGGGGCTGATTTCATAGCTGCCGGCTCTGATCTGGCGCGACTGCCCTGACAGGCGAAACCACCCATAAAGCCAGCTCGCTTGCGTTTGGGCCCCACTCGCCACAATGGCTTCAGCGACCCCTCTAGGGGTGGTGCGTGGCTCGATTTCAAGGTCTAGCACCTGGCTGCCCGCCTGCGTTTTCAGCGTCAGGGGTTCGTGCAGCCACCAAAGAGCAAGCCCGGAAAACAGCAGGCTGCCGGTCAAAACCAACGTCAACAAACTTGAAAAGACACGACGCACCAGTGGACCACCTTGAGCAAAGCCATCATTAAAACCCAATGGCTATGATAATTCAGGGATGCACACTTCAACGCCATCAACGTCTACCGCAGCGCCGTCCGGTCAGGTCGCACTCACCCACATGGGCGTGATCCGCGTCATGGGTGAAGATGCCGCCAGCTTTCTGCAAGGACAGCTGACGCAAGAGGTCGCACTGCTCGGCTTGTCTGAGGCACGGCTGGCCGCTTTTTGCAATGCCAAAGGCCGTATGCAGGCCAGCTTTGTGGTCTTCAAACGCAGCCCCGATGAGATTTTGATGATCTGTAGCCGGGATATTCTGCCCGCCACGCTGAAGCGTTTGTCCATGTTTGTGATGCGTGCCAAGGCCAAACTCAGTGACGCCAGTGACGAATTCACACTGTACGGTTTGTCGGGTGATGCGGTGACCCACCAAGGTGGTGACGTCAGTCGTGTCTGGTCAAAAATCGACACGAACACAGCTTCAGAAACTGCCAGTCTGGTGGTGTTACCGCCGGCCGAAGGCACCGCCCGTGCGCTGTGGTGCGCCCCAACCGGGACGGTTCCACCCGATTTACCCGCCATTGAGCTCAGCCAGTGGCAATGGCTGAGCGTGCGTTCAGGGGTTGCGATGATCACGCAGCCTATTTTTGAGGCTTTCGTGCCGCAAATGCTGAATTACGAATCCGTCGGCGGCGTTAGTTTTAAAAAAGGCTGCTATCCCGGCCAGGAAGTCGTGGCACGCAGCCAGTTTCGGGGCACTCTAAAGCGACGTGCGTACATCGTTCATTCGAGTGTTCCGCTGAGTGTGGGACAAGAGGTTTTCCACAGTGCAGATGCTGACCAGCCTTGTGGCTTGGTCGCGGCTGTCGCCAATGCACCGGCGGGCGGATTTGACGCCATTGTGTCGATTCAAACCGCAGCAGCCCTCGACGGCAGTCTGACGGCGGTGTCGGCCAGCGGTCCGGCGCTCAGCTTGCTGCCGCTACCTTACCCGCTGCTCGAAGACCTCTGACATGTGTCTGCTGGCCATCGCTATTGGCGTATCGACCCGTTGGCCGCTGGTCATCGCCTCCAATCGGGATGAATACCGCGACCGGCCCACCCTGCCCTTGGCTGTCTGGAACACACTCGATGATGTCACTCTGGTGTCGGGCCGCGACTTGCGTGCTGGTGGAACTTGGATGGGAAGCACAACCGGTGGGCGCGTCGCACTGTTGACCAATGTACGCGAGCCCGGTGCAAAGGCTGCGGCTTTGTCGCGGGGTGACTTGCCATTGCGCTGGCTTGAAGGGCAAATGAATGCAACTCAATTTCTGGCAGACACCGAAGCACTTTTATATGGGGGCTGTAATTTGTTGCTAGGCGACTTTTTGCGAGGTGAGTGGACTTGGGCCAGTAACCGTGCAAACGTTGCCGCGGTTCCTATCAATAGCCAGCAGACGGCGTCAGGCTGGCAAACAATGCCGCTGGCACCGGGTATTTATGGCTTGTCCAATGCTTTGCTGGACACGCCTTGGCCCAAAACCCAGGCCCTGAAAGCCGCCATGAATTCAGCCTTGGTCAAAGCTGATACAGAGTGCGATCCGTCCATGTTAACCAGCGTGCTATGGCCAGCGTTGGGCAGCACGGAGCGTGCAGCTTTACATGATTTACCTGATACCGGCATGGCAACTGAGCTTGAGCACGCCTTGTCAAGTGCGCTGATCGACATGCCCGAGCGAGGCTATGGCACGCGGTGCAGCACCCTCATGTGGGTCTCGGCAAACCCGACTTCAAACGGATTCAGCGCAACAATCTGCGAGAAAACGACACAGGCAGATAAACAGAAGGCTGACAATTCAGGTCAAAAAATGGTCTGCCTGACCTGGCCACTGCGTGGCTGAAGTCATCTCGCTGGATGGATTTAGAGTGCAAGAAACATCTCGATGTGTGACAAGCCGACTTCGTCAAACACATCACCGCGCCCCTTGAAACCAAGCCGCTCGTAGAAACCTTGAGCGCTGGTTTGTGCGTGCAACGCCAGTTCATTGTCGCCGCGACGGGTCGCTTCGGTTTGCAAGGCCGCTAAAACTGCAGCGCCCTGCCCCGAGCCTCTGAGTACCCGTTTGACCGCCATTCGGCCAATCCTACCCTGTCCCTGCTGGCCTTTGAGCAAACGACCCGTTGCGATCACCTGACCTAGGCCGTTGTAGGCCACGGCATGAAATGCGGCGGCATCTTCTTCGTCGTTCTCCAGCTCGAGTGCAATCAGCTGCTCATCGACAAAGACCTCAATGCGAATTTCCATCGCATCCCAACCCAGATCATCCCAATGCCCGGTTTTCACGGTCATGACCGACTGGCCGTCTTCAAAACCCAGCAGCACTTGCCGTAGCGCCTCGGGCACCGGGCAGGCGCGTTGGGTGATCGAATCGGCAAAGACATAAATCAATTCGCACGTCACGATCAGGTCGTCGCCGCGGAAAATAGCGCCATGAAAGACGATCGAAGAATGTCCAATTTTTTGACACTGCATGGCCACATCCAGCAAGTCATCAAAGCGAGCCGACGCATGGTGGATCACACTCGTTTTTTTAACATACAACTCGCCCCCCAAAGCCTGCATGGCTTCTTCGTACGGCAACGCCAAGGTCCGCCAATAGTCGGCCATGGCGGTGTCGAAATACATCAGATAGTGGGCATTGAAGACAATTTTTTGCATGTCAACCTCCGCCCATCGGACTCGGAGTCGGTGCGAAAAACGAAAACTCTCCAGCTGTGGTTTAAGTGTGTCGATTTCTGTCATGACGTTCTACTTCCCTTTTTTCGTTTTTTCGTTTTTTTATTGGATATTCTGGACCCGCATCAAATCCTTGATACGGTCATAGCGAAGTCACTCATCCGTACCGAAGGCTTGGCGCAAAGCCAGCGCAGCATGCGCTTGGGCTTGGATGGCCTCAGGAATGCTGCGGCCCATCTTGATGAATTCATGTGTCACGCCACGGTAAATTTCAAGATCTACCGTGACGCCGGCCGCTCGCAATTTGTCGGCGTACAGCAATCCTTCGTCCACCAAAGGATCACATTCCGCCAGACCTAGCCAAGCCGGCGCGACGCCCTCCACATCAGCCGCGTTGAGCGGCGCAAAGCGCCAGTCATCGCGGTCTGCCGGCGTACGGATGTATTGGTTGAAAAACCAGCTGATGCTGGGCTCGTCCAGTACAAACCCGTGGCCAAAGGTATGGTGAGAGCGTGTGTCCTGGTGTGCCGCACAGCCTGGGTAGGTCAGCAATTGGAGCGCCAATGGCAAGCCCACGTCTCTCGCCATCAGTGCGCACACAGCTGCCAATGTGCCACCGGCGCTATCTCCACCAACCGCTAACCGGCTCGTATCCAGACCGAAGGAGCCCGCCATGCCGACCAGTCCGTTCAGAGCGTCCCAAGCGTCGTGAACTGCGGTTGGGAACTTGTATTCAGGTGCCAGCCGATAGTCCACAGAGACTACCGCGCAGTCGGCGGCATGGCTCAGTTCGCGGCACAGCACATCGTGGGTGGCAATGCTGCCGATGGTGAAGCCGCCGCCATGAAAATACAACAAAGTAGGCCAAGGTCTCTCAAACGGACGGGCTTCACGTGGAAGATAAAGGCGCGCGGGCAAGGCATGACCGTCACGCACCTGAAGGCTGAAATCTTGCACTCGAGCCAAGGCTCTGACAGGCAATTCGAGTACGCCTGAGCCAAGTTCGTAGGCCGCTCTGGCTTGATGCGGCGTCATGCTGTAAAACGGGGGCCGCCTGGCGCGGGCCATGCCAGCGACTACGCTGCGCATGGCCGGTGTTAACAACTGTTCAGGCTCTGGGCGCTTCATGGAATCAAGTGCCCAGCGTCAGCAACGCCTCGGTACTTCCGTTTTGTGGGGTCATATTCAAATTGATGAGCCTCTCATGGTACTACTTGGTTTTTAAAACAACCCATTAGTTTTTGAGTGCCGTGAGAAATACAACATGCAACCACCGGCGTTAGTTTTATCGGGCGGGGTATGGCGTTCATCCCACATTGGTCGACTTCTGGAATCCGACTTGTTGTTGAACTCAAGCCTAGGCCCGTGGAGTCGCCGAAGCTCAAACCACGGCCATCACAACAAACCACGCGCTGGCCCCGAGCCGCATTGCAGGCGAAACAGCAGGGAAACGCCAAACGGCCGCAAGTAGAAATGCGTTGTAGGGCAGCGTTGAAAAATGCAATGCGACGGCCCCTGTCGGACCTCTGCCCAGAGACACCAGCATCAGTGCCGCAAAACTGGCGAACAGATTGATCACTGTGCCAACGGCCAGCATGTCAAACCAGAACAGGCGGCGCAAGTTAACCCTGGCGTGCCACCGATCTGAGAAAAATTCCGCAAGCTGTGCTGGCCTCATGGCGGGTTTTCACTGCACCTTTCAGCCCTGTGCTTTCAAGCTCAGGGCTTCGGGCTGTTTTGAGCCGCTTTCAACAAGCGTTTGGCGCGGGAGCGAATGTTCAACGCTTCCACAGCGAGTGAAAAAGCCATGGCGGCATAAATGTAACCTTTGGGGACATGTTGTTCGAACGCTTCTGCGGTCAGCGCCATGCCGACCATGATCAAAAAAGCCAGTGCCAGAACTTTGATCGATGGATGACTGTCTACGAACTCACCGATCGGCTTGGCAGCAACCAGCATCACCCCGACTGACGCGATGACCGCTGCGACCATGATGCTGATGTCGTCAACCATGCCGACCGCCGTGATCACTGAATCCAGCGAGAACACGATGTCGATGATGGCGATTTGCCCAATGATGCCCCAGAACATTCTTTGGCCGGTCGACTTGAGCAGGACCGCATCGGTCTCGGCTGGCGCATGCTGTTCGCGGGCCTCGACTTCAATGAAGATCTCATGCGAAGCTTTGTAAAGTAGAAACAAGCCGCCAAGAAGCAACACCAGATCGCGCCCACTGAAGCCTTGACCTAAGGCGGTGAACAGATTAGCGGTGAGGCCCATGACCCAGTTCAGTGTGAACAGCAGCAACAAACGGGAGACCATCGCAAAGCCAAGGCCAAGCCGGCGGGCTTTGTCGCGCATGTGGGACGGCAATCGACCGACCAGGATTGAAATGAAGATGATGTTGTCGATGCCGAGAACAATTTCCAGAGCAGCCAACATGGCAAAAGCGATCCAGACATTCGGGTCGAGTAGAAATTCCATGTGGACAAGGGCTCCCTGTAACAAAAAAGAATTCGGAATGAATCCAGGTTGGTGCAGATTATGGCGCTGACTGCCACGGAAATACCGCGCGTTGTGACACTGTCTTGCCGGCGGCATCCGTACAACCGCGTTGAAGCACCCTCAGAAGCAAGTGCGTGCGGCTGGCCAGTGGCCAATTGTCGCTTTCCAGAATAGACGCAGCCGCTGGGGTGTTGTCACCCGGCTCCGCGACAGCCACGTTGAAGGTGTTGTCTTCGCGGTCTCTGGCGACCTCGATCACCGAGCCCAATAACGCCACCTCTAAAGCAGGGCGCGATCCCAACGCGCTATCGACGTCAATGCGCAACACGCATCCCGGCAAGAGGGCGTAGCGCCAGCGCCGCTGTGAATTGGCGTCATCGCCGATTGCATTCATCGCCGCCAAGCGCTGCTTTTGGGTCATGTTGAAAGGATTCAAGATGAGCGCATCTTCCCTTGGGTACCCCTCCGTGCAGGCGGCCCCTATGAGCAGCGCACAACACGCGAGACCCAGGCGCCAATGTCGCCCGGGCAGCGAGAGCTGTGCCGCCAGGCTCATTTTTTCAGACTTTGCAGCTTGGCAAAAGCTGACGCCATGGCACTGCCCTGCCCTGCCGGCTCGTTCCGGCTGGAGAAGTTTTGGCCTTGGGGCATACGGGCACCACGTGTGGCCCCTTCAAACTTGTTGTCGCGTGGGGCGTCACGGCGTGCGGGGGCGGCGTCGAGCTTCATGGTCAAGCCGATGCGTTTGCGGGCCACGTCAACCTCGGTCACGCGGACCTTGACGATGTCACCCGTTTTGACAACTTCACGCGCGTCGGTGACGAACTTGTTGGCGAGCTGGCTCACATGCACCAAGCCGTCCTGATGCACGCCGATGTCGACAAAGGCACCGAAGGCCGCCACGTTGCTCACGGTGCCTTCCAGCGTCATGCCCTCGACCAGGTCTTTGATGTCTTCGACACCCTCGTTAAAGCGCGCCACTTTGAAGTCAGGGCGCGGATCCCGGCCCGGCTTTTCAAGCTCAGCCAAAATGTCCTTGACCGTGATGACACCGAACTTGTCATTCGCAAACAGCTCAGGTCGCAGGGTCTTGAGCATTTCGGCACGGCCCATGAGCTCGGCCACCGGCTTGCCGGTGTGGGCGATGATTTTTTCGACCACCGGGTAGGTTTCGGGGTGAACGCCGGTCATGTCCAGCGGATTGCTGCTGGCGTGCAAACGCAAAAACCCGGCGCTTTGCTCAAAGGTTTTGGCGCCCAAGCCGGTGACCTTCAAGAGGTCGGCGCGGCTGGTGAAAGCGCCATTGGCATCACGCCAGCGCACCACCGACTTGGCCACGGTCTGGCTCAAGCCAGAGACGCGCGCCAACAAGGGCACGCTGGCGGTGTTGAGGTCAACGCCCACGCTGTTGACGCAGTCCTCGACCACGGTGTCCAAGCTGCGCGCCAGCTCACTTTGGTTGACATCGTGCTGGTACTGACCCACGCCGATGGATTTCGGGTCGATCTTGACCAACTCGGCCAGCGGGTCTTGCAAGCGCCGTGCAATGCTGGCGGCTCCGCGCAAACTGACATCGACGTCAGGCATTTCCTGGGAGGCGAACTCACTGGCGGAATAGACCGACGCGCCGGCTTCGCTAACCACGACTTTGTCAATTGGCCAAGCGGTTCCGCTTGCTTCCGCGTGTTGGGTGATTCGCTTGATCAGATCGGCGGCCAGCTTGTCGGTTTCGCGACTGGCCGTGCCGTTGCCGATGGCGATCAGATTGACGCCATGCTTTTCGCTGAGTTTGGCCAGCGTGTGCAGCGAGCCTTCCCAGTCTTTGCGAGGCTCGTGCGGAAACACCGTGGCGGTTTCCACCAGTTTGCCGGTGGCGTCGACCACCGCCACTTTGACGCCGGTGCGGATGCCAGGGTCCAGCCCCATCACCACACGCGGGCCAGCCGGTGCGGCCAGCAGCAGGTCGCGCAGGTTGTCGGCAAAGACCTTGATCGCCACTTTTTCAGCGTCTTCACGCAGTCGCGTGAAGAGGTCACGCTCAATCGACAAGCTGAGTTTGACGCGCCAAGTCCAGGTCACGCATTTGCGCAGCAAGTCATCTGCCGGGCGTGCTTTGTGGCTCCAGCCCAAATGCAGCGCGATCTTGCCTTCAGCCACCGACACGGTCGGCGCGGCTTTGGCACCCACGGGGATGACGTTCACCGGCGGCTCGGGCAAGACCAGCTTGGCATCCAAAATTTCCAGCCCGCGGCCGCGAAAAACCGCCAGCGCCCGGTGCGACGGCACGCGGCCTATCGGTTCGTCGTAGGCAAAGTAGTCGCGAAACTTGGCGTTGTCAGGGTGGTTTTCGTCTTTGCCGGCGACCAGCTTCGACGCGAACAATCCTTCGCTCCACAACCAAGCACGCAGTGACTGCACCAGCGGCGCGTCTTCGGCCCAGCGCTCGCTCAAGATGTCGCGCACGCCGTCCAGCACCGCTTGCACCGTGGTGAAGTCATCACCGCTCTCGTTCTTCTCGGCTTTGACGTAAGGTGCGGCAGCGTCTTGCGGCACCAGCATCGGATCGGCAAACAGCGCGTCAGCCAGTGGCTCAATACCCGACTCACGGGCAATCTGGCCCTTGGTGCGACGTCTGGGTTTGTAGGGCAAGTACAGGTCTTCCAAGTCTTGCTTGGTGCCGGCGGCTTCAATCGAGGCGCGCAGCGCAGGGGTCAATTTGCCCTGCTCTTCGATGCTTTTGAGCAC
>CANCCE010000117.1 GCA_947374505.1 Comamonadaceae bacterium
TGAATCTGATTTTTGGCGTGTCGGCTGCTTGGGCGATCGCCAAGTACGAGTTCTGGGGCAAGTCATTTTTGACAACGCTGGTGGACCTTCCTTTTTCTGTGTCGCCAGTGGTCGCGGGTCTGATTTATGTGTTGGTGTTTGGCGCGCAGGGTTGGTTCGGACCGTGGCTGATGGCACATGACATCAAGATTGTGTTTGCCGTGCCGGGCATTATTTTGGCGACGATGTTTGTGACGGTGCCCTTCATTGCCCGCGAACTCATTCCGCTGATGCAGTCGCAGGGCAACGACGAAGAGCAGGCCGCCATCGTGCTGGGCGCGACGGGTTGGCAAACCTTTTGGCGCGTGACGCTGCCCAACATCAAGTGGGGTTTGATCTACGGCGTGATTCTGTGCAATGCGCGCGCTATGGGTGAGTTTGGCGCGGTGTCGGTGGTGTCCGGCCACATTCGCGGACAGACCAACACCATGCCTTTGCATGTTGAGATTTTGTACAACGAATACCAGTCGGTGGCGGCGTTTGCCGTGGCCTCCCTGCTGGCTTTGCTGGCGCTGGTCACCTTGTTGATCAAGCAGGTGGTGGAGTGGCAGCACGAGCGTGAAATGAAGTCGCTGTCCGATTTATCACCCGAGCCTACTGTTCATTTGAAAGCCGCATCATGAGTATCGAAGTACGCAACGTCAACCGACAGTTCGGTGACTTTCAGGCCTTGAGCGATGTCTCGCTGGACATTGACTCTGGCGAACTGGTCGCCTTGCTGGGTCCTTCGGGCTGCGGCAAGACCACGCTGCTGCGCATCATTGCCGGGCTTGAAACCGCTGACACAGGCAGCATTCTTTTCGAAGGTGCTGACACCACCGACGTGCATGTGCGCGAACGCCAAGTGGGTTTTGTGTTTCAGCATTACGCGTTGTTCAGGCACATGACGGTGTTTGAAAACGTCGCTTTTGGTCTGCGCGTCAAGCCGCGTGGGCTGCGTCCTAGCGATGCGCAAATCAAACAAAAAGTGCATGACTTGCTGGGTCTGGTGCAACTTGATTGGTTGGCCGACCGTTACCCCTCACAACTCTCTGGCGGTCAACGCCAGCGGATTGCGTTGGCGCGTGCACTGGCCGTTGAGCCGAAGGTCTTGTTGCTCGACGAACCGTTTGGCGCGCTCGACGCCAAGGTGCGCAAGGAGCTGCGTCGCTGGCTGCGGCGCTTGCATGACGACCTGCATGTCACCAGCATTTTTGTCACGCACGATCAGGAAGAAGCGCTAGAGGTGGCTGACCGTGTGGTGCTGATGAACCGCGGAAAAATCGAACAAGTCGGCACACCACAACAGGTCTGGGACCATCCGGCCAGTCCGTTTGTCTACGGCTTTTTGGGTGACGTGAATTTATTCCAAGGCCGTGCCCATCAAGGCGAAGTGCAGATCGGCCCGGTGCTTGACGGTATTCGCATCGCGGCACCCGAACACGCGGCGGTACAAGACAGCAGCGCACTGGCCTATGTACGACCCCACGATGTGCAAGTGGAACGCTACAAAGCGGGTGCCAGTGGCATCGTCGCGACGCTGGAGCGGGTGATTGTGATTGGCCCGATGGCAAGGCTTGAATTGCTGCGCACCGAAACCACCGGCAACGTGGCAGCTGACTTGGTCGAGGCGCAAATGACGGCCGAGGAATATAAGAGCCTGGGTATTGCCGAGGGTGACAAGCTGGTCTTGACGCCGCGCCGCGCCCGCATTTTTGTGGAGGCGGGGCAGGGCATTTGACGTGTTGGCTTACTGCGCTGTGATCTTGCGCTCGCGAATCAGCTTGCCCCAGGTGATGGTTTCAGAGGCCATGTAGCGCGCCAGTTCGTCACGTGTGCCGGGCTGTGGTGTCAGGCCGTGCTTGTTCAGCGTCGCCACCACGTCAGGCGATTTCAGCACTTTGACCAGCTCTACATTCCAGCGATCGAGGATGGCCGCTGGGACTTTGGATGACGCCACAAAGGCATACCAGTTGGTGGCCGCAAAGCCGGGATAGCCGGACTCGGCAATCGTTGGAATCTTGGGCAGTGATGTCAGCCGCTGCGCACCCGTGCTGGCCAGTGGAATCAGTTTGCCGGTTTCAATGTGTGGCTGTGCGGTGGCATAGGTGGAGTAGTAAGCGGCGACGCGGCCACCCAGCAGGTCTTGCAGCGCAGGGGCGCCGCCTTTGTAAGGGATGTGCACGGTGTCGATGTTGGCCATCAGGTTCAGCATCTCGCCGGCCAGATGCGAGGCCGAGCCGGCACCCGTGGAGGCGTAGTCCAGCTTGCCGGGGTTCTTTTTGGCGAAAGCGACGAACTCGGCAAAAGTCTTGATCTTGGTGTCAACGCCGACCACCAGCACGTTCGGAAAGTTCACGCCCATGGTGATGGGGGCGAGGTCTTTGACCGGGTCGTAAGGTAGCTTCATGAGGTGCGGCGCAATCGTCAAAGGGCCGACCGAGCCAAACAAAATAAGGCTGCCATCGGTCGGGCCCGTCGCGGTGTACTGGTGTGCAATGTTGCCGCCCGCGCCACCTTTGTTTTCGACCACGACGGTCTGGCCAATGTTCTCACCCAGCTTTTTCGCAATCACACGCGCCGCCGTGTCGGTAGCACCGCCAGCGGCAAAACCAACCATGACCGTGATGGTTTTATTGACGGGAAAGTCCTGCGCGGAGGCGCTCAGAGCGCTCATGCCTAGGGCGAGTGTGGCGATAACCGCCGTGATGTTGCTTTGACGCATGGGGTGGTTCCTAAAGGTGAAAATTTGGGGATGCGGGAGTCTAAACCAAGGTCAGTAAACGCCTTGAGCCGTCATGGCGTCGGCCACTTTCACGAAGCCGGCGATGTTAGCGCCGTCAACGTAATGCACAAAACCCGCATCACGTTCGCCGTAGCGCACGCAGTTGGCGTGGATGTCGGACATGATGATGCGCAGACGGGCGTCGACTTCGTCGCGCGTCCACGGCAGGCGTTCAGCGTTTTGTGTCATCTCCAGACCGGAGGTGGCGACGCCGCCCGCATTCGCGGCTTTGCCAGGACCAAACATGATCTTGGCGTTTAAAAATACGTCGACCGCGTCGAGGTTGCAAGGCATGTTGGCGCCTTCAGCCACGCACTTGACGCCGTTTTTCAACAGGGTGCGTGCATCGTCGGCATTGATCTCGTTTTGCGTCGCGCAAGGCAGTGCGATATCGACGGCAACGCCCCAGGGTTTTTGGCCAGCTTCAAAGCGCAGACCGAGTTGTTTGGCGTAGGTTTCGACACGACCAAAGCTTTGATTTTTGATGTCCATCAAGAGCGCTAATTTGTCTGGCGTGAAGCCAGCTTCGTCGATCACGGTGCCGCCGGAGTCAGAGGCGGTGATGACTTTGGCACCCAGTGCCATGGCTTTTTCGATGGTGTATTGCGCCACGTTGCCAGAGCCCGAGACCGACACGCGCAGACCGTCAAGACTCATTTTTTGGCGAGCCAGCATCTCTTGTACAAAGTACACCAGACCGTAGCCAGTGGCTTCAGGGCGGATCAGGCTGCCGCCGAACGACAGGCCTTTGCCAGTGAACACGCAGGCGGCGTTGTTCGAGAGCTTTTTCATCATGCCCGTCATGAACCCAACTTCACGGCCGCCGACACCCATGTCGCCCGCTGGCACGTCGGTGTCGGGGCCCAAGTGGCGATACAGCTCGGTCATCAAGGCTTGGCAAAACCGCATCACTTCGTTGCGACTCTTGCCCTTGGGGTCAAAGTCAGAACCGCCTTTGCCGCCGCCCATGGGCAGGGTCGTCAAGGCGTTTTTCAGGGTTTGTTCAAACGCCAAAAACTTCAGAATGGACAGGTTCACCGATGGGTGAAAACGCATGCCGCCCTTGAACGGGCCGATGGCCGAGTTGTGCTGAATGCGAAAAGCCCGGTTGGTCTGCGTCTGTTGGCGGTCGTCGACCCAAGACACCCGGAACTGAAGGACACGCTCCGACTCCACCAGTCGCTCCAGAATGCCGGCGTCAGCGTACTGCGGGTTGGCCTCGATGAAGCCCCACAGGCTGCCCATGACTTCATGGACGGCCTGCAAAAACTCCGGTTGGTGCGGATCGCGGGCTTTGACGTAGCCCAGAAAGTCGGGGAGGGTTTTGTACTTCACTTCAGATACCTTGTTCGGAGACTTATCAAACCCCAAATTATGCGCACCAATAGAGTACTTTAGGATGCATTTTCCGAACTTACTTTTATTTTGGACCGTGCCCTATTCAGTTGCACTTGTGTCGTGCGTCAAAATTTCTACCCCGGTGACCCGCGAGAAGTCACGATCATGCGTCACAAAAGCAGCCGCGCCGATATCCAAAGCCGTGGCCAACTGAATGGCGTCTGGCAGTTTCAATCGGTATTGGGCGCGCAATTGCGCTGCCAAGGCAGCAATCGGCGCTGAGACCGGGATCACGCGGTAGAGCGACAGGGTTTTCTCGTAGCGCTTGGCTAACGCGGTCTGTCCGGCTTTGAAGGGACCCGTCAACACTTCAGCCAGCGTGATGGTCGAGAGTGCAATCACCAAATCTCTACTTGCCGCCGCTTCAAACAGCCCCACAAATTGATCCGCAAATTGAGGGTGCGATTCCAGCACGTAAATGAAGGGCGCCGTATCCACCATCACCGTGGCACCCTGTGGCAGGCCGGCCCAGAGACGTGGCACTTTGACCTTCATTTAAGCCTCACCCCACTCGTCACGTAACTCGGACACCGTCTGGCCAACATCGGCACCCCAAAGTCCTCGCCCAGTGCCGCGTAATGCCAATAACCCGGACGCCAAATCAGCCTCTGCGCTTGATCTTTGGACATCTTCAAGGGGCACGATGGCGGCGTATGGCTTTCCATGCTTCGTGATGATGCAACGAACACCGGCATGGGCATCGGCAACGATGCTCGGCAATTGAATACGCGCTTGTTCTAAGCCATAGCTGGTGTTAGCAGACATGATGAACCCTAAAAATGTACAGACCGTACAGTGTACGGCGTATCAGGGCGTATTGCAGCCTGCGTCCATTCAGAGAGCCAAGTCGTACTCAACCGTGATCGGCGCATGGTCTGAAAACTTCTCATCTTTGTAAATCGCTTCGGTGCGCGCCAAGGCTGCCAAGGCCGGTGTTGCCAAGTGGTAGTCGAGCCGCCAACCGACGTTTTTGGCGTAGGCTTGGCCGCGGTTGCTCCACCAGGTGTAGCAAGCGTCGGTGGTGGTGGGTTGCAGGTGGCGGTAGACGTCGACCATGCCACCGCCTTGCAAGAGCGCGGTCATCCAGGCGCGTTCTTCGGGCAAGAAGCCGCTGTTTTTCTTGTTGCCTTTGAAGTTCTTCAAGTCGATTTCCTGGTGCGCGATGTTGATGTCGCCGCACAGCACGAGCTCACGCCCGTCGCTTTTCAGGGCCAGCAAGTGCGGAGCCATTTCGGCTAAAAAGCGGAACTTGGCGGCCTGCCTTTCTTCGCCTGAGGAGCCGCTGGGAAAGTAGCTGCTGATGATCGACAACTTGGGGGCGTGGGTGCGGCCTGGCCGGTCAAAACGCAGCTCCACATAGCGGCCTTCAGGGTTGAATTCGTCGGAGCCGTAGCCAACGATGACGTCGCTCGGTTCGTGGCGGGTGTAGACGCCGACGCCCGAGTAGCCTTTTTTCTCGGCGAACTGGAAATGCCCTTTGAGCCCCGCCAGCGATTCAAAGCGGCCGGCCATGTCGGGGGCTTGGGCTTTGATCTCTTGCACGCAAATACAATCGGGCCTGGCATTTTCGAGCCAGGCTTCCACGCCTTTGCTGGTGGCTGAGCGGATGCCATTGAGGTTGAGGCTGGTGAGTTTGAACAAGGAATTTCCCATGACGACAAGTAAGGTAGCCAACGACATGCTGGCCCAAGAGTTTGTGCAATTCTCGCTGGATTGCGGCGTGCTCAAATTTGGTGAGTTCAAAACCAAGGCCGGGCGCATGAGCCCTTACTTTTTCAACGCCGGTTTGTTTGACGACGGCGCCAAGCTCGGACGCCTCGCCAGCTTCTACGCCAAGCGCTTGGTGTCTAGCGGCATTGAGTTTGACATGATCTTCGGCCCCGCCTACAAAGGCATTCCGCTAGGCGCGGCCGTTGCCATTGAACTGGCGCGGCTGGGTAAAAACGTGCCCTTTGCCTACAACCGCAAAGAAGTCAAAGACCACGGCGAAGGCGGCAGCTTAGTAGGCGCACCGTTACAAGACCGGGTCTTGATCGTTGATGACGTGATGAGCGCCGGCACCGCCGCGCGTGAATCGATTGCCCTCATCAAAGCCGCTGGCGCCATTCCGCACGCCGTGGTGATTGCCTTGGACCGTCAAGAAATGGCGACTGAAACCCAGGCCGACGGCAGCATCAAAGACGTTCCCTACAGTGCCGTGCAATATGTGCGTTCGCACGAAGGTTTGCAGGTCTGTGCGATTGCTGAGCTGTCGGATTTATTGTCTTTTCTGACGACCCAGCCGGGCCATGAGATGGGCCAGCACTTGGTGCGTGTGCAGGCCTATCGGGAGCGCTACGGAGTGATGTGACGCGCGGCCGCACGCAACGCCTAAACCCCGTAATACCGATCCGCCCGGTGGTTGACACTGATCACCAAATTCAAGGCCAGCGCACCCAGCAAAGACAGCAGCGCTTGGCCGGGTGTGGTGACCCACAACGCTAACAGCAAGATGCCTGCGTCAATCGCCATTTGCACGTTGCCGGCACGCCAGCCGCGAGACTTTTGCAAGTAGATCGCCATGATGCTCACGCCACCCAAACTGGCGCCGTGGCGAATCAAGATGAGGATGCCGGTTCCGGCCAGCAAGCCCGCCATGACGGTCGCAAAAACAGGGTTCAGGTGCTCGAACCCGATCCAGCGCGGTAGCAGCTCGACATAGACCGCGAGCAAGCCCACGGCGGCAAATGTTTTGACCGTGAAAATCCGTCCCAGCTTGTACCAGCCAAAGACGTAAAACGGCAGATTGATGACGAACAAGGCGGCACCGAGCGGATAGCCCCAGACGTAATGGATGAGGAACGCCACACCGGTGGTGCCGCCAGTGAACAGGCTGGCTTCACGAAACAGGCAGACCGCCAACGCGACAAACAGGCAGCCGGTGAGCAGGCCTTGCGCGTCTTCAAAAACGCTGTGCTTGGCAGGCGCGTGGACGATGGTTCAGCCCAGCTTCTTTTTCAGTAACTCGTTCACCTGCGCCGGATTGGCCTTGCCCTTGGTCGCCTTCATGGCTTGGCCGACCAGCGCGTTGAAGGCTTTGGTGTTGCCGGCGCGAAACTCGTCGACGTTTTTGACATTCGTAGCCAGCACGTCGTCGATGATTTTCTCCAGTTCACCGCTGTCGCTCATCTGCTTCAGGCCTTTGGCGTCGATCAGCGCGTCGACGTCTTGACCTTCGCCCGTCCACAGTGCGTCAAACACTTGGCGTGCCGTGTTGTTCGACAGCGTGCCATCGGCGATGCGGCTGATCAACAGTCCCAGTTGGGCGGTGCTCACCGATGAAGATTCGACCGTCTTGTCTTCAGCGTTGAGTCGGCGCGAGAGTTCGCCCATGACCCAGTTGCTGGCCAATTTGGGCTGGCCACACGCCGCCACCGTCTCTTCAAAGTAAGCGGCAATGGCTTTGCTTTGTGTCAGCTGGCCGGCATCGTAGTCAGACAAACCGTGGCTTTGCACAAAGCGTTCAGCCATCACGCGTGGCAGCTCGCTCATCTCATTGCGGGTGCGTTCGACCCACGCGCGCTCAATCATCAGCGGCGGCAAATCCGGGTCCGGAAAGTAGCGGTAATCGGCAGCGTCTTCTTTGCTGCGCATGCTGCGCGTCTCGCCCGTGTCCGGGTCAAACAGCACGGTGGCCTGTTGAATCGTGTGGCCGTCTTCGATTTGCTCGATCTGCCAGCGCACTTCGTAGTCCATCGCTTGCTGCATGAACTTGAAGCTGTTCAGATTTTTGATTTCGCGTCGCGTGCCGAGTTCTGCGCCGGGCTTGCGCACCGACACATTGGCGTCGCAACGGAAGCTGCCTTCTTGCATGTTGCCGTCGCAAATACCGATCCAGGTGACGATCTTGTGCAGCTCTTTGGCGTAGGCCACGGCCTCGGCGGTTGAGCGCATGTCGGGTTCGGTGACGATCTCCAGCAGCGGCGTGCCGGCGCGGTTCAGGTCAATGCCAGTCATGTCAATGAAGTCTTCATGCAGCGACTTGCCGGCATCTTCTTCAAGGTGGGCGCGCACCAAGCGCACGCTTTTCTTTTCGCCATCGAGGAAGAATTCGACACTGCCGCCTTGCACCACCGGGATCTCAAACTGGCTGATCTGGTAGCCCTTGGG
>CANCCE010000118.1 GCA_947374505.1 Comamonadaceae bacterium
CGCACGATGTGGTGTGCCGTCAGGTCGTTCGGATGCTGCAAGCCGGCCGCTTGCACCAACTCTTTCAGCGCCTCCAGCGTGCTCTGGTGAAACATCCAGACGCGCTCGGCTTTGTCAGGCACCACCAGCGCTTGCTGGCGCAACGGGTCTTGCGTCGTCACGCCGGTCGGGCATTTACCGGTGTGGCAACTTTGCGCCTGAATGCAGCCCAGTGCGAACATGAAGCCGCGTGCCGCGTTAGCCCAATCAGCGCCCAGTGCCATCATGCGGGCGATGTCGAAGGCGCTGATCACTTTGCCGGCACAGCCGAGTTTGATGCGGTCGCGCAGCCCGGCGCCGATGAGCGTGTTGTGGACCAAACCAAGGCCTTCTTGCAACGGCGCTCCGACGTGGTCGCTGAACTCTACCGGCGCGGCGCCGGTGCCGCCTTCAGCACCGTCGACGACGATGAAGTCGGGCGTGATGCCGGTGGCCAGCATGGCCTTGACGATGGCGAACCACTCCCATGGGTGGCCCAGACAAAACTTAAAGCCCGTTGGCTTGCCGCCACTCAGTGTGCGCAGTCGGCCGATGAATTCGAGCATTTCGACGGGACTTGAAAAAGCGCTGTGACCGGCCGGCGACACGCAGTCGATGCCCTGCGGCACGCCACGCGCCGCCGCGATCTCCCAGGTCACTTTGGGACCCGGCAAAATACCGCCGTGTCCGGGCTTGGCCCCTTGGCTGAGCTTGAGCTCGATCATCTTGACTTGCGGGTCACGCGCATTGGCTTCGAAGCGTTCAGGGCTGAAACTGCCATCGTCGTTGCGGCAACCAAAGTAACCCGAACCGATCTCCCAAATCAGGTCGCCACCGTGGGTGCGGTGATGTGCAGAAATGGAACCTTCACCCGTGTCATGGGCAAAACCACCGCGCTTGGCGCCAGCGTTCAGTGCCTGAATGGCATTGGCTGAGAGGGCGCCAAAACTCATGGCCGAGATGTTGAAGACACTCGCGGCATACGGCTGCGTGCAGGGAAAACGCGAAAGGGAAGCGGTCTCTGGCGTGCCGCCAATCCAGACCCGAAAGTCATGCGAGCCTACTTTGCTGGGCTGCATTGAGTGGTTGATCCATTCGTAGCCTTGACGCAACACGTCCAGATGCGTTCCGAATGGCTGGTTGTCTTGATCACCCTTGGCGCGACGGTAGACCAGCGAACGTTGGGCCCGCGAAAAAGGCGCTGCCTCGCTGTCGCTCTCAATGAAGTACTGGCGAATCTCCGGTCGAATGTACTCGAGCAAAAACCGCAGATGCCCGATCACCGGGTAGTTGCGCAGGACGGCGCGTCGCGTCTGTCGCAAGTCGTGCAGACCGACTGCAACGAGGCCGAAGAAAACCAGAAACGCCAGCAAGCCGACGCCAAATCCGACCATCGAAAACAGGGCCAGCAAGCCCCCAAAAAAGCAGGCGACCATAAAGCTGTAGCGCACGGGCACCAAGGCGTTGAGTCGCTGCATGGACATGTCGAAGTGCTTCAGTTGGGGACGCAAGTCTGGCCAAGGCATATTTTTGACAAAGTTCAGGACACGGCGCATGGCTGGGCTTTCAAAGAAGGCTGCAAAAGAAGGGCATCAGGGAGGAGGCGCTTGGGGCAGATACACTTTCCTGCGTCAGTGAGGCTCAGCAGTTATACGCCTATCTGCCATGATTCAGCCACTCACTTTTATCTTTGACAACCATTTCATGCCCAACCAATCCCCCTCTTCCGCCCACAACGCCGGCGACTTCCTGCCACCCGAAACGTTTGACGAGCTGGACGCGATTCTCGATGAGCTGCGCACCCGCTATGACGAAACCCCGCAATGGGAGTTTTGCGAAGGCTTCATGGCCGCATTGATTTGTGGCCGCCGGGCGGTGCCTGCGTCTGAATACTTCCCCGTGTTGCTGGGGCTTGGCGAAGACGGCGCCGCAACTTCAACAGCAGATGATGATGAAACAGAAGGCTCGTTCGCCAGCGACGAACAACGTGAACGTTTCACCGCCTTGTGGCAAGCGCGATGGGCAGAAGTGTCCGCCGCGCTGGACGCCGAATGCAAGACCCTCGAAGACGACGACTGTTACCACCCCGAGGTGATGGACGTGCGGGCTGCCGTGGCCGAATTGCCAGCCGAAGAACAGGCTAATTTCAAGGCCGATGAACTGCCGGCCTTTGCGCAGGTGTGGGCCTTGGGCTTCATGTTCGCCGTCGAATGCTGGCCCGAAGACTGGGCCGAACCGCGCGACAAAGACGCTGCCAAATGGTTAAACGGTGCGCTTGAAGCCGTGGTCGCCATGACCGAAGACGACACCGGAACACCCGCAGTCTCACCGCTGATGGAAGAGGGCTTGCCGAGCACCAGCATCGTCCGCTTGAATGCCTTTGGCGAAGCCATCTGGGCGGTCTACGACCTGCGGGAACTCTGGCGCACCCTCGGCCCGCGCGTCGACACCGTGCGCAAAGAAGTCACGCCCGGTCGCAACGATGTGTGCTTTTGCGGCAGCGGAAAAAAATACAAGAAGTGTCACGGGGCTACGTGAACAGTGTCTTGAACCAGACGTGATGCCGTAGGGTAAAGCTGACAGCACAACCGGCGTTCAGCCTCTTCAGTGCCTGCTCTGCGCGGCCTAAACTGCTTCGTCTTTGCGAGCGAAGCGCGGCAACCCATGGTTGCAAATTCGGGTTCATAGACTGCCACGCTTCGCTCGCAGTGACGAATTTTCCGCTCGCAGTGACAAATTTTTGAAGGAACGCTCACCATGAAGTTCAGTCAACATCCCCGGCCTGCTCCCTTGCCCGGTGGCCCGCCGCCGGTTGAAGACCCCGACAACCCGGCGCACTTCCCGATTGAGCCTGACGACGGCAGCATGCCGCCGCCGACACGGCCCGAAGATGAAGGGCTGGGCTGGAAGCCGCAAGTCTGATCTGAGCGGTTGGCTTTCGGGAAGCCGCACCACAAGGGCAGTCGGTGACGGCCGACACCACTTAGGCTTGCGGTCTACGTCTGCATCGCTTAAATATTCTTTATCGTGCTGTCATGCGATTAATCTCATGGCGCGCCAATCCACCAAATGATGATGTGGTGTCGACTCAGGGCGCGCTTGGCAAGAGCCTTGGCAAATTGTTGTCAAGCGCATCTGTTTTCACCTTCGCAGGGTCGGGTAAGGGCAAGGTTGCAGTCACCTCACCTTGCACGCTGTCTGCCAGCTTGATCTCGCGCTGCGTCACTGCTTTCAATACAAAACCAGGTGCAATGTTAGAGCCGACCCGAAAAGGCCGTGCTGGCTGTTTGTCGACAGACATCAGCGCGGCCCCTTGGCCTGACGCACTGGCAATGACACCGATCACACGAAAACGTTCTGTCGGACCCGGTGCTGCACCCGCCAACGCAGGGCGAGGGGCACCCAGCACACGTGCCAGTTCGGCCACAGTTCCTGCCACCACGGGTACAGCTACGGATGCCGGCACTGTGGCAACTGGCCGTGTTTCTCCATCAGACAGCCCCACGCGCATCCAATACCCAGTGCACAGCAAAGCGGTCAGTAGCAACAAGGAGGTGACCCAGCGCCGCCTTGATTCAGTTTCAAAATTGATCATGATCCAACTATCTTCCGCCCAAGCCTATCTTTCATGCAAGCGCGACCGCAAAAAATCGGCCCGCGGCTTCACCCTGATTGAGCTCATGGTGGTGCTGGTGATCATTGGCGTGCTGGCGGCTTTGATCGTGCCCAATGTGCTGGACCGTGCAGATGACGCGCGCGTCTCCGCTGCACGCGCTGATGTCAACAACCTGATACAGGCACTCAAGCTGTACCGGCTTGACAACCAGCGCTACCCAACGGCGGAACAAGGCTTGCAGGCACTGGTGCAGCGGCCTGACAAGCCCCCCATTCCGACCAACTGGAAAGCCTATATTGACAAGCTGCCGAACGACCCTTGGGGGCAACCTTATGTGTACCTCAATCCGGGTGTGAAAGCTGAGATTGATGTGATGTCGTATGGCGCTGACGGCAAGCCCGGCGGCGAGAACAGGGACGCCGATATTGGCAGTTGGCAATGAGGAATACTTTTTCCAGAATTCGTGTGCAAGCCCAAGCCCAAGGCCGGGGCCGGGGCCGGGGCGTGACACTGCTTGAGTTGATGGTCGTGGTAGCCATCATGGCCTTGGCCACGGCGGGCGTGAGCATTTCCTTGCGCGATACACCCAGCGCACAACTCGAGCGCGAAGCCGAACGGCTGGCGGCGTTGCTCGAAGCGGGCCGTGCCGCATCACGCGCCAGTGGTGTACCGGTGCGCTGGATGGTGATGGGTGACGGATTCCGTTTTGATGGGCTGCCGCCAAAAACACTACCAGATCAATGGCTGGTTGCGGGCATCCATGTCCAGTCAGCGCAGCCCATCTTGCTCGGACCCGAACCGATCATTGCTGCGCAAGCCGTTGTGCTGTCGATCAGTGAAATGCCGGAGCGCACAGCCACTGTCGCCAGCGATGGGTTGCGTCCGTTTGCTGTGCGGTGAAGCGTGCGATGAAAAATGCGCGCCAGCAAAGGTGAAAAATGAAGCCGAAGCGTGGTCTGGATGGTTTTTCCCTGATTGAGGTGTTGGTGGCCATTGGCATGGTCGCGCTGGCGTTGAGCGCTGGCATGGCGGTCAGCATGACGCTGACGCGCTTCGCAGAACGGCAACCCGAGTTGGTCTTGGCACAACTGTGCGCGCAGAACGACCTGGCGCGATTGCGCTTGCGCCATCAACTCCCGGAAGTCGGTGACAGCGTTAGCGCTTGCACGCAGGCAGATCGTGATTTCAGCGTCCTGCTGAGCGTGACGGCCACCGCGAATCCAGACTTCCACCAAGTGCGCACGCAAGTACAACAAGTGCGTGCAACACCGTATGAAGTGCCGCAAGTTCTGTTGAGTCTGGCTACCGTGATGGGGCGCTACTGATGCTTCTGATGTCAACACAGCACCGTCGCGGATTCACCTTGATTGAAATGCTGGTGGCTTTGAGCCTGATGGCGCTGCTGGCCTTGATGAGTTGGCGTGGCTTGGAGGCGATGCTGCGTGTGGCCCAAGTCACGAGATCCAGTAGCGTTGGCATCAATCGTTTACAGGTCGGTTTGGCTCAGTGGACCGTTGATCTTGACCGTGTGGTGGAGACGCCCTACGTGACTGGGCTGGACTGGGATGGTCGCGTGCTGAGGATGGTCCGCAGCAGTCCCGTTGGCAGCGCTGAGGCATTGTTGGTGGTGGCATGGACACAGCGCATGGCAGCCGGCATGCCGCAGTGGGTTCGCTGGCAATCAGCACCCGTGACCCAGCGCAGCGAGTTGATGAGTGCGTGGCAGCAAGCGGCCATCTGGGCCCAGACGGACATCGATATGGACGATGAAAAAACGGATGCCAGTGGCGCCAGTGCGGTGGCCGTGACGCCGCTCAGCAGTTGGCAGTTGGCCTACTACACCAATGGGCAATGGGTAGCATCCAACTCGCTGGTGGGCGTGGGTGGCAGCCGTCGTGCGCCTCAGGATGATGCTGTGGCAGCGAATAGGAGCGATACCCCCGAAGGCCTGCAGTTGCTGTTGGCGCTGCCATCGGGTGGTCCCTTGCAAGGCCGTCTGCACAGCGACTGGTTCAACCCATCGTCGGATGTGATGCGATGACGCCTAGAAAAACTCCCAGTGCATGGCATTCACCCCGCTTAGCCGAAGGCAGTGCGCTGTTGGGGGCCTTGCTCACGGTGGCGTTGGTGGCTGCATTTGCGAGCCAGGCTTATTGGCAGGAGTGGCGGAGCATTGCCAACGAGACTTCCGATCGGAGTCGCTTGGAAGCAGGCTGGCTACTCAATGGAACGCACGACTGGGCACGCGCTAGGTTGCGTGATGATGCACAGCGCAGCGTCGCAGTCGACCATGCCGGAGAAACCTGGGCGCAGCCGATTAACAACATGCCGTTGGCTACATTTTTGGCGGGTAGCGGAGCGACCGATGTACTGGCTTCGGCAGATGCGGGTGTCACAGTGCCAGAGGCAAGCTTACCGGCAGCGTTTTTTCTGTCGCAGCAACTCAGCGACGCACAGGGCAAGATGAATGTGCTGAATCTGCTGGAAGGACAAGCCATTTCATCGCTGTGGCTACAGGCTTTTAACAAGTTGTTTGAAGTGCTCAAGCTGCCCCAGGAGCAACTGGTCACACTGTCCAACAACCTTCGGCTGGTCAGTGCCGCGCTCAGCCCCGCTGGTGTTGCTGGCACTGCTTCAGTTGGATCAGTGCTGTTGCCGCAACAGGCAACACAGCTGGTATGGCTCGGCTTGGCACCAGCAACGCTGGACGCGCTGCAAGCGCATGTGACCTTGCTGCCGAGCCGCACACCGGTCAATCTCAACACCGCAAGCATTGAAGTGTTGCAAAGTATGCTGCCCAGTTTCAAGCGAGGCGATGCCGAACGCATCGTGGCGCTTCGGCAGTCAAAGCCATTGCAGTCGGTCGCTGATGCTGGCATCAGCGACCAGATGGGCGAACGGCAGTACAGCGTCAGTTCGCGCTTTTTTGAGCTGCACACCGAGATTGGGTTGGGATCCGTCAGCGTGGCAGAGAACGCTTTGTTGCAGCGCGAGGGTGTCAACGTGCGAACCTTGTGGCGAAGGCGTGCTGTGCCAACAAAAAATTCTTGGCGAAACAAGTCAATGTCAGTTCAACAAAAATCATGAGTACGCTCATCATTACATTGCCGGTGGATACGGTCGTCGCAGAAACTGAATTCGATTTCGTCGTGACGGATGATGGCGTGAGCGTCGCCCAAGACGGTCGGGCTCTTGCGGCAGCGTTGCCGCTGCTAGACAAGACGGGTGACATCTGTATTGCGATGGCGCCGGTGCGTGCTTTGTCGTGGCACCAAGTGACTGTGCCAGTGGGCGTGATGCCCGGTTCGGCGCGCATGCGCGCGGTGCTTGACGGTTTGTTGGAGGATAAATTGCTCGATGACCTCGATCTTTTGCATGTCGTCTTGCCGCCGACTTTTCAGACCGGCACGGTGCTATGGGTTGCCGTATGTGACCGACGTTGGCTGGCCATGGTCGTGCAAGGACTGGCGTCGGCCAAGCGCCCGGTTTCACGCGTGGTGCCTGAGTGGGAGCCGTCTGCGGCGCCCCTGCGGATGCACGTCACGGGTACCGTGGAAGCCCCTCAGCTGGTGATCTGTGGAGACAGCGGTGTGGGTATTTTCCCCTTGAAGACTGACGCGCTGCAAGGGCTTGCATCGACCGACAGCGTCAGCGCCGAGCCTGCGCTGACTGCGCTGGCCAGCCACATCTTGCAGCGGTCGGTCATCTCACTGCCGAGGGCTGAACGCATGATTCAGACGATCCATTCACCCTGGGATCTGTCAAAGCGTTTGCAGATGCGAAACTTGGTCAATCGCGGCAAGCTCGAATGGCTGCAGGCCCCACGTTGGCGCTCCGTGCGCTGGGCAGCCCTGGCGTTGTTGGGTGTCAATTTGCTTGGGCTGAATGCGTTGGCTTGGGTTCACGAGCACCAGTTAGCTGTCAAACGTGCGGCCATCCAGGCCGCGCTGATGCGCAGTTTCCCCCACCTGAAAATCATCGTCGATGCCCCGGCGCAAATGGCCCGGGAAGTGCGCTTGCTTGAACAAGCTCATGCAGTCCCTGCAGCTGCTGATCTCGATGTCATGCTCGGCGCATTGAGTCAGGTCTTACCGGCAGGCCAGTTCCTCAAAGGCGTGGAGTACGCGAGTGGTCAGTTGCGTTTGACGGGGCTGGAGTTGACTGCGGATGAGGCCAGAGCACTAAACGCAGGACTGAACGGACGTGGATTCAGCGTCACCCGTGATGGCGTTCATTGGTTGATGCAGCCTGCGGCTGCAATTGTTGGGGCGCCCTGATGCCCAACCTTTTCGAACGTTTCTCGGCGCTCGGCCCGCGCGAGCAGCGTTGGCTGCCGGTGGCTGCTGGCGTGTTGTTGTTGGCATTGCTCATCGGCGTGGGCGCGTTGCCGGCTGTGCACAGTTTGCGTACCAACCCGCAGGAGCAGCAGCAGGCCGATGCACAGCTACAGACCTTGCGACGGCTACAAGTGCGCGCACAAGCCTTGCAGGCGATGCCACAGCTTGATCAAACCGTGGCCATCAATAAATTGCAAGCTTCGGCCAGCCTGCTGGGTGGCAACTCAGAGATCAGCATACGTGATCAGCGTGTCAATCTGGTGTTGACGGCGACGCCAGCCAAAGCATTGGCGGAGTGGCTGGCTCGCGCTCGAACCGACGCAAATGCCGTGGTCATGGAGGCTCGATGGGGACGCGA
>CANCCE010000119.1 GCA_947374505.1 Comamonadaceae bacterium
GCCTCAATGTCGCGCCGTTCGCGGTTGATGGCGTCTAGCGTTTTGGCGAGCTCTTCGCCGCGTCCCAAGTCGTCGGTCAGCAGGCATTCAATGCCCAACGTCATGTCTGACAGGCGGCCGGCCGCATTGATGCGGGGGCCGAGGGCAAAGCCGAAGTCGAAAGCGGTGGCCACATTGGCATGCCTGCCCGCTGCCAGAAATAAACCTTTGATACCGGCTTGTAGTGCCCCCGCACGAATGCGCTTGAGGCCTTGTGCCACCAAGCGGCGATTGTTCGGGTCGAGCTTGACCACGTCGGCCACAGTGCCCAGCGCCACCAGCGGCAACAAGGCATCGAGTTTGGGCTGGCTGGTAGCGTCAAAAACGCCGCGCTGTCGCAGCTCAGCGCGTAGCGCGAGCAGCACATAAAACATCACGCCGACGCCGGCGATGGACTTGCTTTCAAAGCTGCAGGCCGGCTGGTTCGGGTTGACGATGACGTCGGCATTCGGCAGCACAATCTCACCGTCTAGCAGCGCTGGCAAATGGTGGTCAGTCACCAGCACTTGCATGCCGAGCGCCTTGGCTCGCGCCACCCCGTCGATGCTGGCAATGCCGTTGTCGACCGTCACCAACAGGTCGGCGCCAGCGGCCTTGACGCGCTCAGAGATCGTCGCCGTCAAGCCATAGCCGTCGACCACGCGGTCGGGCACCAGGTAATTCACCCTGGAAAAGTTCAGGGGCGCACCGAGCAGCCGCAGTCCGCGTACGCCGACCGCGCAAGCGGTCGCGCCATCGCAGTCGTAGTCGGCGACGATGCAAATTTTGCGACCGGCTGCCATGTGGTCGGCCAGCAGCACCGCGGCTTCGGCCGCGCCGTGCAGCGCACTGGGCGGCAGCAGCCGGGCCAAGCCGTCATCGAGTTCATCCGGGCTCAGCACCCCGCGTGCGGCATACAACTGCGCCAGCAGCGGGTGCACACCGGCTTGTTGCAGTGCCCAAACGCTGCGCGGAGGCACATCTCTGACCGTGATTTTCATAAAGTCTCCAACAAGTCCAGCAAGGGCTTGGGTTTGAGTAATTGGGTGAAGCGTCCGCGCAGGCTGCGCGGTGCGCTTTCAAATGTCAGGGCAGTGCGCTCACCGCACAGTGTCAGACGCACGACTTCGCCGGCAGATTGACGGGTCAGCGAGTCTTTGGCTTCTAAAGCGTCGAGCGCCGCCCAGGCTGATGCGTAACCTTGCCAGTCATCGCGCAGGGCAGCGTCTATCAGCGTACGGGGGGCATTGAGTGGCTGCCGTTCGGGTCTGGCGGCGGGACGGCGACCTTGCGCCGGTAAGTCGCCCGTGCCACTGAACCAGATCGAGTTGACGGGCAGTTGTCGCTGGCTTGTTCGCGCCTCATTGATCGGGTGGGTGTAGAGCAACATCTGCATTTCGTTTTGCAAACGGCGCAGCGTTTTACCGCTGCTACCGGCGGGCAACCAAGGGTCGACGCTGCGGCCCAACACGCGGTCTAGCGAGGCGGTCGGCAAGTCGCGAAAAACATCGCCTTCAGCCAGCCAGCGCTGCGGCGCCACGTAATGCAAGTGAATGCCGTCAGCGTCGAAGTACACCTGCATGGCCGCCATCAGTACGCGTGAATCGGTTTCGCTCAGCGCCAAGGCCACAGGGTCGGTCAGCGTGGCGTGTTCGCGGCCCATCAGCCAGTGACACGGCGTCACATAAGCCCAGCTGCGGGCGCGCGTTTCTTCGCCGAATTCACCCTGGGTACGTTGCTCATGCTCCCAGGCCGCCCAAGGAATCAGGCCATCCCGCAGGCCATCACCGTCAAGCCCATGCACCCGTGCCAGCGCCCGCTCATGGGGCGGCGACATTGACAGTGCGTCGTCGGTGTCAGTGTCTAAGCGTTGCATGCCTTGCAACAGTTTGGCGAAGTGGCGGGTGTGCGCTGCCGGGAGTGATTTCAGGGTGGTCAGCCAACTGGCATCGGCACAGGCTGCAAAAGCCAGCAACAGATGGGGGATGGGCGGCGCTGAGGCTGAAGCGCCGGGTGTGGAAACGGTGGACATGCCGCTATTGTCCGGGATGCCACAATCACCCGCATGCAGATTCCCTATGAGTTGATATTAGGTTGGCGTTACACGCGCGCCGGCCGATCCACGCGGCGTAATGGTTTCATCTCCTTTATTTCCGGCGTTTCCATGCTGGGCATTGCACTGGGCGTGGCTGCGCTCATCATCGTGCTCAGCGTGATGAATGGCTTTCAAAAGGAAGTTCGCGACCGCATGCTCGGTGTCATTGCGCACATTGAAGTGTTTGCTCCTGGTGGTGCGGCCTTACCGGACTTGCAGACAACCTTGACAGAAGTCCGGCAAAACAAAGAGGTCATTGCCGCCGCCCCATTCATCGCAGCGCAAGCGTTGCTGGCGCGTGGCGAAGACATGAAGGGCGCCTTGGTGCGCGGCATTGACCCGGCGCTCGAAGGCGGCGTCACCGAGCTCGGCGCGCAGCTCAAGAACAGTGTTTTTCAGCGGCTGGTGAGTGGAGAATTTGGCGTCGTGCTGGGTGCCGAACTGGCACGGGCTATGGGTGTTAGCCAGGGCGACAGCGTCACCTTGATTGCGCCCAGCGGGCAGGTGACACCAGCAGGTGTGGTGCCACGACTCAAACAGATGACGGTGGTGGGGACGTTTGACTCAGGCCATTTTGAATACGACTCTGCGCTGGTGCTGATGCATCAAGATGACGCCGCCAGAATCTTTCGGCTGGAAGGCCCGACCGGCATTCGCATCAAACTGCGCGACCTGCATCAGGCCCGGGAAGTGGCTCAGCAACTGGCCGGCTCGTTGAGTGGCAATTTGCTGGTACGCGACTGGACGCGCCAGAACCGCACCTGGTTTGCCGCCGTGCAGCTGGAGAAACGCATGATGTTCATCATCCTCACGCTGATCGTGGCGGTAGCGGCTTTCAACCTGGTCAGCACGCTGGTGATGACCGTCACCGACAAGCGCGCCGACATTGCCATCTTGCGCACGCTCGGTGCCAGTCCGAAAAGCATCATGGGCATTTTCATGGTGCAGGGTGCCATGGTCGGTGTGATTGGCACGCTGTCCGGCCTGTTGCTGGGGCTCGGTGTGGCTTTCAATATTGATGTGATCGTGCCGGCGCTGGAGCGCCTGCTGAACGCCAGTTTCTTACCGCGTGACATTTATCTGATCAGCCGTATGCCGAGTGAGCCGCAGTACGCCGATATCATGCCGATCGCTGTGATTTCTCTGGTGCTGGCGTTTTTAGCCACCATTTATCCGAGCTGGCGCGCCAGTCGCGTCAACCCGGCGGAGGCCTTGCGTTATGAGTGAACTCAATACAGCGGCAAGGAGTGCGAAGCCACTGTCGCCCTTGGCATCAGAGTCAGAAGTTGTGTTGAGCGCGAAGGCGTTGACCAAACGTTTTCAGGAAGGTCCGCTCGACGTGACGGTGCTGCGCGGTGTTGATTTGCAAGTCCGTCGCGGCGAAACGCTGGCTATCGTCGGCGCGTCCGGATCTGGCAAAAGCACGCTGCTGCATTTGATTGGCGGGCTGGATGCGCCGACCAGTGGGGCGGTTCAGCTCAAGGGCAAAGATCTCTCGACGCTGTCGGCCAATGAGCAAGGACGTTTGCGCAATTTGCATTTGGGTTTTGTCTATCAGTTTCATCACCTGTTGCCGGAGTTCAGCGCGCTCGACAACGTCGCCATGCCTTTGTGGATTCGCAGGCAAACGCCAGAGGTGGCGGGCAAAACCGCTGCGGCCATGTTGGCGTCGGTGGGTCTTGCAAACCGTCTGCATCACCGGCCATCAGAACTGTCGGGTGGTGAGCGCCAGCGCGTCGCCATTGCGCGGGCGCTGGTCACGCGGCCGGCTTGTGTGCTGGCCGATGAGCCGACGGGTAACTTAGACCGAAGCACTGCCGATGTTGTTTACGAACTCATGCTGCAACTGGCCCAAGCGCATGGCACAGCCTTTGTTCTGGTCACACATGACGAAACACTGGCGGCGCGTTGCAGCCGCCAGTTGCGCTTGACGCTTGGCCAACTGACTGAGCGCTGAGCTTTCAGTTATCGGTCGCGCCGGACTCTTTCACCAGCTTGGTCCAGAGTTTGGCGTCTTCCTTGAGAAAAGTGGCGAAATCTTCGGGTGACTTGGACAGCGCGACTTCAGTGGCCTCACGCGCCAGCGCTGCTTTGGGGCCCTCTGCGTTCATCGCGATTTGCGTGGCTGCATGCAATTTTTTGATGATCTCGGGCGGTGTGCCTGCTGGCGCAAACAGGCCGTACCAAAAACCAAAATTGAACTGCGGGTAACCGAGTTCGGCCATGCCCGGAATGTCCGGTGCAAACGGTGAGCGCTGGGGTGTGCTGACGGCCAATCCTTTCATCCGGTTGGCTTTGATAAACGGCAGGACCGAAGGCGGTGTTCCAAACGTCAGCTGAACTTGACCAGCGATCACCGATTGCGATGCTTGCGAGCCGCCTGGGTAAGGGATGTGCTGGATGTCGATGCCGACGGCGCGCGCGAAATAAACGCCACCCAAGTGCGGTGCCGAGCCGTTGCCTGAGGACGCGAAGTTCAATTTCCCAGGTGATTTCCTGGCAGCAGCGATCAAATCGGCCACCGAGTTGATCCCCAAGCTGGGGTTGACGGCCAAGATGATGGGCGCGTTGGAGACCAAGGTGATCGGCATCAGCGTGTTGACGGTGTGCGTCATGCCGGGTTTCATGGCCGGGTTCACCGAGATGCTGCTCGGGCTGGCCAGCAAGATGGTGTAACCGTCGGGTGAGGCGCTGCGGGAGACGTATTCTGCCGCCAGACTAGAGCCCGCACCGGGTTTGTTTTCAACCACGACCGGCTGCCCGAGAATTTTGCCCAAAGCTTCAGCCGTGGCGCGGCCGGTGAAGTCTGCCGCACCGCCTGGCGTGAAGCCGACGACGAGCTTGATCGGTTTCATCGGATACGTCTGGGCGATGCTCAGCGTGCTGATGGCGCTGACCGCTATCGCCCACACCAAGTGCAAAATTGTCGTTTTGATGCGGGTCATGTTGTCTCCTGGGTCGACTGATTGTTAATGCTGAGGAACGCCGGCCAACACAATCTTGCCAAGGTGTTGGTTGGCTTCCATGAGCGCCTTGGCCTCAGCCAACTGCTCAAACGGAAAGACCTTGTCGAGCATCACCTGGACGCTGCCATCCGCAATGCGCGGCAACATGTCCGAGATGAACTGCGGTACCGATTGCATGCGCTGGGCTGGTGTGCGCAGCTTGTTGGAGACGCCAAACAGTCGCAGGCGGTTCGTGTGCAGCAACGTCAGGTCAATGTCGCTGTGCGTCACGCCATCGACATAACCGACCATGGCGAGCCGGCCTTCAAAAGCCATGCAGCGCATGGCCTCTGCAAACACTGTGCCCCCCACTGTGTTGATGACCAGGTCAGCGCCTTTGCCGCCGGTGACTTCCATCACGCGGGCGGCGAAGTCTGGCGCACGCGTGCACAAGCCGACGTCAAGGCCCATGGCTTTCATGCGCTCTAGCTTGTCGGCTGAACCGGAGGTGCCAATGACTTTGGCGCCCAAGGCCTTGGCCATCTGGACCGCCGTGACGCCGACGCCAGAGGAGACGCCGTTGATCAGCAGCCATTCGCCAGCCTGCAATTTACCTTGCAACACCAGCATGTCGTAGACAACGTGAAAGGTCAGGGGAATGCTGGCGGCTTCTTCCCAGCTGAGACACGCCGGCATGGCCATCGCTTCAGTCTCGTCGACCAACGCGTACTCGGCAAAGGCACCCGCCATGCGCCCCATGACACGGTCGCCGACTGCAAATTTCTTGACGTCTGCGCCCGCGCGAACGACCTCTCCAGCGGCTTCCGTGCCCACCGCTTTGACGGCACCCGGCTTGTGCAAGCCTCCCTTCAAAAACTCGCCGCGATTCAGGCCTGCTGCGCGCACACGCACCAGCAGCTCCTTCGGTCCGGGGTCTGGCACCGGTGTGTCGCGCAGTTCCAAGGTGGTCTCTGTGCCTTGGGTGAGTTCAGGTGTTTTGAGCCAATACGATTTCATGCTTTTTCTTTCTGATGAATTCATTCGAGGGCGCTTTCAGCGGCCTTTAAAAACTGGTTTACGCTTTTCCATGAAGGCCTTGCGGCCTTCGGCGTAGTCTTCACTTTCGAAACAGTTGCGGATTTCTTGCTGGCACAACGCCGTGTCAAGATCAGGCGAAGGCTTGAGAATTTCGGCCATGATGGCCTTGCCGGCTTGCACCGTGAGAGGCGCGTTCTCGGCCATGGCGCCAGTGTATTGCGCCAGCAATGCCGCCAGTTCCGTCGGCTCGGCCAATCGCGTGACCAGACCCAGTGCTTTGGCCTCTGCGGCATCGATGCGGCGGGCGGTGAAGAACAGGTCTTTGGCCGCGCCCACACCAATCAAATTGACCAGATTTTTAAGTGCCGAGTAGCGGTAGCCCAGGCCTAAGCGGGCAGCGGGGATGGAGAAAACCGAGTCGGTCGAGGCCAGGCGGATGTCGCAGCTGATAGCGACATTGACGCCGCCGCCAATGCAGTAACCGCGTATCAATGCCAGTGTTGGTTTGCGGCAGTTGTAAATACTCATCAGCGATTTTTCGGCCATCGCTTCGTAATATTTAACGGCTTCTTTGGCGGCACGCATGTCTTCAAACTGCGTGATGTCGGCCCCTGAGACAAAGGCTTTTTCACCGGCGCCTGAAAACACCACCATCCGAATGTCGTCGTCGACTTCGGCTTGTGCCAACAGGGGTGGCACGGCCTCCCACATGTCAACTGACAAGGCGTTGTGGCGGGCGGGGTTGTTGAAACGGATGTGCAGCGTCGCGGCTTCGGTCCAGACTTCGACACGTTCTGTCGTGGATGTGTAGAGGGTGCTTGGCTTACTTGGCGTAATGGGCAAGGGAAAACTCCAAAAAAGTTAAAAATCGAAAGAAGACGTTTAGAAAAATCAGAAAACTTCAGCAGCTTTGAGTCTAGCCAAGTCAGCTTCAGCGTAGCCCAACTCGCCCAGCAGTTCAGCCGTGTGTTCGCCGCGTCGCGGTGCGGCGCGCACGATGTCGCTGGGGGTCCGCTCTAACTGCATCGGCTGGCCGACGTGACGCTGTGGGCCGAGTCGGTTGGAGACCACGTTCTTGACCATTTTCAGGTGGTCAATTTGTGGCAGTTCGAAGACTTCCTGCATGTTGCTGATCAAGCCGCAGGCCACGCCGCCGTCATTGAATTGCGCGATCCAGTGAGCCCGGTCGTGGCTGGCCAGGCGTTGGTTGATTTCTGCATTGAGGCTCTCGCGGTTCACAGAGCGGCTGGGCTTATCGTGGTAGCGCTCATCGGTCATCCATTCCGGTGCGCCGAGGATATGACAAAAGCGCTCCCAGATTTTTGAGCCAAAGACCGCAATGTTCATGAAGCCGTCGCGGGCTTTGTAGACGCCGGTTGGGATGCTGGTCGGGTGCGCATTGCCGGACTGACCGGCAATTTCGCCATCGATCAGCCAGCGCGCGGTTTGGAAATCCATCATGTAGACCATAGCCTCCAGCAGCGAGGTGTGCACCCACTGACCTTTGCCCGAATCGTTGCGCTCCAGCAGCGCCACCAAGATGCCTTGCGCGGCAAAGATGCCGGCACACAAATCGGCGATCGGCAAACCGACGCGGACGGGCCCTTGGCCGGGCAGGCCGGTGACCGACATCAGGCCGCCCATGCCTTGCACGATCTGATCAAACCCCGGCCGCTTGGCATAAGGACCGGACTGACCAAAGCCGGAGATGCTGGCGTAAACCAGTCCCGGGTGGTCTTTGGCTAAGGTTTCGTAATCAATGCCCAGACGAAATTTGACGTCGGGCCGGAAGTTTTCCACCACCACGTCAGCCGTTGCGATCAATTTTTTGAGAATCGCGATGCCCTCGGCTTCTTTGAGATTCAGCATGATCGAGCGTTTGTTGCGGTGGGTGTATTGGTAGTCGGAGCCGTCTTGTCCGCCCAGCGTATCGTCGCCGCGCATGTGCTCGGGCATTTGCACCTGTATCACGTCAGCGCCCCAGTCGGCCAGCTGACGGCAGGCCGTTGGGCCGGCGCGCACCTGGGTCAAGTCAATCACGCGAAATTTTTGCAGTGCAGCGGAGGCAGGCATGTGAGGCATCAGGAACTCTTTGGGTTGTCGAAAAGGAACTCGAGTATGGTTTGAAGCCACCTTCAGTGTCAATCAC
>CANCCE010000120.1 GCA_947374505.1 Comamonadaceae bacterium
GCTTTCTGACCAGCACCAGCCCCTTGAGGTATTCGCCCTCGGGAAAAGTCACCGTCATCGGATGGTCCGGGGCGCCACCCAAGCGCTCGCTGATGAAAGCGTCGACCCCGGCGTCGGTGCCCGCAGAAGCGACGATCTTGTGAAACAGATCCGCGCTGATGCCGCCCGAACACGAGTACGTGAACAGCACACCGCCGGGCTCCAGAATCGTCAGCGCCAAGCGGTTGATGTCTTTGTAGGCACGCGCTGCACGCTCAGCGTGCGCAACCGTGGGCGCAAACTTGGGCGGGTCCAGCACAATCGCGTCAAAAGTGCGACCTTCCTTGATGTACTGCCGCAACGAGGCATTCACGTCAGCATCGCGCATCTCGCAGCGCGCGGCGTCAAAGCCGTTCAGCGCCACATTGGCCCAGGCTTTTTCAATGGCCGGACCGGACGAGTCGATCGAGGTCACGTGCGCAGCGCCGCCGGCCAAAGCCGCCACCGTGAAACCACCGGTGTAGCAATAGCAATTCAGCACCCGCTGGAACTGCCGGCGCCGGCTGTACGCAGCAAACTTTTGGCGGCTGTCGCGCTGGTCTAAATAAAAGCCGGTTTTGTGGCCTTCAGCGATGTTCAGGCCGAGCTGCCAGTCGTGTTCCTGAATGACGATGTCGGTGCCCGCCGGCTGCCCTTCATTCGGCGCACCACTCAGCCAGCCGGTGGCTTCGGGCAGACCTTCCAGCGTGCGCACGCTGGCGTCTGAGCGTTCATACAACCGCGTCAAGCCGGTTTGGGCCAGCAAAGCCTCGACGATGACGCTCTTCCAGCGCTCCACGCCGCAGCTTGAGAATTGCACGACCAACGTGTCGGCATAACGATCCACCACCAGCCCCGGCAAGCCGTCAGATTCGCCGTGCACCAAGCGCACGCCGTTGCTTTGAATATCAAACAAGGTCCGGGCCTTCAGCGCAGCTGCAATGCGGGCGCTGAAAAAGGAGGCGTCAATGCGCTGGGTTTCGTCAAAGCTCCAAATCCGCGCACGGATTTTGGAGGTAGGGCTGACCGCCGCCCAGGCCAGAAAACGGCCGTCGTGGCTGTCGACCCGTACGGTTTCGCCCGGATCGCCACTGCCCTTGGCGATGGCGCCGTCAAAAATCCATGGGTGGCGCCGCTGCAGTGAGCGTTCTTTGCCTTCTCGGAGTCGAATTGATTTCATGCGCCTATTGTCGGTGTTGGCGCGAGCCAAGATCGGCCAGGGGCTGGCCTCCTACGGGAACATGCAACGACCTTGCGGCTTGTCCCCGTAGGAGCTGAGCCCTCTCAGCGATCCCCGGACCTGATTTTCTCAAACCAAACCTGAGCAGGGGAATCGGCCAAGGGCTGGCCTCCTACGGGGAGGGTGGTTTTCGGTTTGGTTTCAGGCTGGCCTTGAGCCCGGCCACCGTCGCGCGTGGGTGCGCGGCGTCATAAATTTTCGCCAGATGTTGAAAATCAAGCCGCGTGTAAACCTGCGTGGTGGTGATGTTGGCGTGCCCGAGCAACTCTTGCACAGCGCGCAAATCACCACTCGACTGCAGTACGTGGCTGGCGAATGAATGGCGCAGCATGTGCGGATGCACCGGCGTCGCCAGCCCGGCCTGCAGCGAACGCAGTTTGAGGCGGACCCGAATGTGCTGCGGCGTCAAGCGAGTGCCGCGGTGGCTGATGAAGAGCGCTGCCCCGGCGTTGTCGGTTGCCGACTCAGCAGCGCTCAACCACTCACTGCGCACCGCCAGCCAAGCCTCAAGCGCCTGCAAGGCCTTGGTCCCCACCGGCACGCTGCGCCGCTTGCCGCCCTTGCCGAGCACATGGGCTTCGGCGGCTTGCAGGTCAATCCAGCCTTGCGCTTGAGCGCTGGCGACAGCGTCCAGTCCGACCAACTCACCGATGCGCAGGCCACAGCCGTAGAGCAATTCGGTCAGGCATTCGTCACGCGCTTGCAGGCCTGGGTGCGCCTCTGTGTCAGCTGTTTGGAAGTCGGCCAATTGCACGGCTTCATCGACGCTGAGAGCCTTTGGCAGCGGCTTGGGTACTTTGGGCGCTCGCAAGTCTTGCACCGGGTTGACGCTGACCAGACCTTCACGTCCAAGCCAGCCGTAAAAGCCGCGCCAGCCCGAGAGAATGAGTGCAATGCCGCGGCCGCTGCGCCCGCCGCCGTGCATTTGCGCGACCCAGCGGCGCATGTGCACCGGCGTCACCGCCGTCAGCGACACTGCCGCTTGTTCGGCCGACGCTTGCAGTTTTTCCAAGTCCAGCGTGTACAGCGCCAGCGTGCGTGCGGCCAGTCGCTTTTCAACACGGACATGCTCAAGGTAGCGCAGCACCAAGGGATCAGGCGTGGGCAGCGTTAACACTGGCAGCCGTTGCGACAGGATCAGCCCAGCGTCGTGTCAGCAGGGCTGCGCAGGCGCGACAAAGCCGCGCTGGCGAGTTCGCCAATGCGTTGCAAGAAGTCAGTCCCCATGCCGCTGGTGAAACGCTCAGCATCAGGCGAGGCCAACACCAACAAACCAAATGCCTGAGGTGCAGCCCCGGTTCGCAGGGCGATCAACGCAACAGACTTGGCAGCCGCCGGTTCCAGCAACCAATTGACGGCTTCGAGCCCAGCATTGGGGCCGCAGAAAGGCGTCGACAGCGAGGCCGCAAAGCTGCGCGCGTCATCGCTCACGCCAACGGCGAAATCGCATTCTGCAAATGGCGCAGCCACTTCCCAGACCTTGATCGCAGCTTGCGGAATCGAAAACTGCGTTTGCAGTTCCTGGGCAATGGTGTCCGGCAAATCAATGGCCGCCGGCGTCATCAGCAGGCTCAGCACCCAAGTCTGCATTTTGTCGGCGATGGCACCATTTTCTTGACCATGGCGAATCATCTCAACAACACGCGACTCAAGACCGCGAATTTTGTCGCGCAGCATGCCGGCTTGACGCTCTTGCAAGCTGACAGCACGGTTGCCGTGGCCACTCGACAGCTGCACGGTGGCCAGCAATTCGGCGTGACGCTCAAAAAAATCTGGCGTGTTGGCCAAAAAATTAGCGATATCGTCTTCGGTGATGGGGTGTTGCATGGATGGAGGTGTCGAGTTCATGGTGCGTATTGTCCTCAGTTTCGAGGCAGGTCGATCTCGCCTTCAAACACCTGCGTCGCCGGGCCACTCAGCAAGACCGGCGCATCGAGCCGATCTGCCGATCCCTGCCACTCGATATGCAGCAGACCGCCGTGCGTGTGCACGTCGACATTCGCGTCCAGCAGACCCAGTCGAATGCCCGCCACCACGGCCGCACATGCACCCGTACCGCAAGCCAAGGTTTCACCCGCGCCGCGTTCGTAGACGCGCAAGCGCACTTCGCTGCGCGACAGAATTTGCATGAAACCGGCATTGACGCGCCTCAAAAAGCGCGAATGGTTTTCAATCTGTGGACCCCAGACCAGCACCGGCGCCGCATCGACGGACTCAACGATTTGCACGGCATGCGGGTTGCCCATGGACACAACTGCTGAGAAGACCGTGCTGCGCTGACCATCGGCCGTCAGTTCCAGTGGCCAGGTGGCCCAGCCATTGACCTCGCGCGGCGTCAAGCCGGCCGCGTCAAAGGGCACCTTGGCCAAGTCAAACACGGGCGCGCCCATGTCGACGCTGACCCGGCCATCAGGCTGCAGTGTGAGCGTCAATACACGGTTCATGGTTTGCACGCGCACGGTGTCGCGGTCTGTCAGTTGGTGGTCGCGCACGTAGCGGACAAAGCAACGCGCGCCGTTGCCGCAGTGCTCCACCTCTTGACCATCAGCGTTGTGAATGACGTAAGAAAAGTCGATGTCGACAGCGCCAGCTGGCGCTGGCCGCACGCTCAAGATTTGGTCTGCGCCAACGCCAAAGTGGCGGTCGGCCAGCAAGCGGTATTGCGCAGTGCTCAGGCCGAGCAGCTGTCGGGTCTCGTCGAGCACCACGAAATCATTGCCGGCGCCCTGCATTTTGGTGAATCGAATTCGCATGCCGGCATTATCCGTCGAGCCAAGCAAAGCCATTACCATGCTGACCTTGACTCCCTCATCAAAGAAAGACCTTCATGCTGCGCATCCCTGAATGGACTCCTGCCCTTAAACCGCAACCGCAAGACCTCGTTGACGCCATCTTGAAGCGTCGCGGCGGCACGATGATCAACTTGGACAAGGCCTTGCTGTGGAGCGAGCCCCTCGCCCGCGCGTGGAATGTCTACCTCGGTGCGGTTCGTTCCGGCCTGCCCACCAGCCGCAAGCTTCGCGAACTCGGCATCTGCACCGTCGCGCTGTTGACCGGTGCCGTCTATGAATACAAGCACCACGCACCCGACTTTCTGACCGCTGGCGGCCACCAAGCTGAACTTGATGCGCTGAATGAACTGGTAAAAAAAGACGCACGCCTTGCCACGGCGCATCCGGCGCTGGGCACGGTCGAGCAATTGGTGATTCAGTACGCTGCGCAGATGACGCTCGATGTGAAAGTCAGCGATGCGCTGTTTGCCAGCTTGCGCGAGCACTTTGACACCACCGAGCTGGTCGAGCTGACCAGCGCGATTGCGACCTACAACATGGTCGCCAGGTTCCTGGTGGCCTTGGGCGTGACGCCCGAATAAGGGGCCGCCGGACGCTCAGTCCGTCTTGATGTCGTTGTCTTTCACCACCTTGGCCCAAACATCGATCTGTTTGTTGATGAAGGTGGCGGCGGCCTCAGGCGTGCTACCGACGATGTTGATGCCTTGAGCGCCGAGTTTTTTAGCGATCTCCGGGTTCTTCAGCGCTTTGGCGACTTCTTCATTCATGCGCTTGATGATCGCTGGCGGCGTTTTGGCGGGTGCCAGGATGGCCCACCAAGCCGGCGCATCAAAGCCGACAAAACCGCTTTCAGCCAAGGTCGGCACATTGGGTAATTCGGGTGAGCGCTTGCTGGTGGTGACCACCAGCGGACGCATACGGCCGCTGTCGATGTGTGGCTTGACGACAAACACCGAACCGATCGCCAATGGCACATGACCGGCCACGGCATCGGTCATCAACGGACCGCCGCCTTTGTAAGGCACATGCTGCCAGTCGATGTTGCCGCTCTTGCTCAGCAAGGACATGGCCAAATGGCCCAAACTGCCCGAACCGATGCTGCCGTAGCTGACGTTTTTCTTGGCCTTGGCGGCAGCCACGACGTCGGCGAAGGTCTTGTACTCTGAACCTACGTTGGTCGCCAGCACCATGGCCGACGTCCCAATCAAAATCACCGGTGGCAGATCTTTCCGGGTGTCATAAGGCAGGCCAGCGATCAAGCTGGGATTGACAGCGTGCGTGTCAAAAACGACGGCGAAGGTATAGCCATCCGCTGGCGCTGCAGCCACGGCCGCTGCCCCGATGGAACCCGATGCGCCGCCACGGTTCTCAACAATGACGGTTTGTCCCAGTTGCTGCGACAGCGGTTGCGACAAAATGCGTGCCACCTGGTCGACCGATCCGCCAGGCGGGAACACCGCGACCAGCTTGATCGGCTGTTTGCCAGGCCAGGCACCCGGGGCGGCTGGCGTCTGGGCGAAGGCGCTCACGCTGCTGAGGCACAACAGCGCGGCCAAAATTGGAGAGGCTTTGTGCAGCCATTTTGTCGTCGTGGTCATCATGAATTTAATCCTGTGGGTTGATCCTCAAAGTATCACCAAGGACGCACGCTGGCGCCATTCAGGAAAGTACTTAGCCTTTTCACGGGCAAAATAACATCATGGTCAGAGCCTCCCAACTCCTTTATCCGCAGCGCGACGCTGCGGCCTTACGCCCTGCCGCCACCGTGCTGTTGCTGCGCGACACGCCCGATGGCCTCGAAGTGCTGATGACGCGGCGTTCGTCTACGGCCAGCTTTGCCCCTGGTGCCTATGTCTTTCCGGGCGGCGGCATCGACACCGCCGATGCACTCGCGCATGGCCAGTCAACGCGACGCCACACCCAAAGCGATCTGCACCTGACGCAGGCCATTGCCGCCATCCGCGAAAGCTTCGAAGAGCTCGGTGTGTTGCTGGCGCGCCATGCCGATGGACGCCACCCTGACACCGCCGACATCGCCACTTTGGATCGCAGTGTGCCGTTTGCAGAACAATGCGCCGCACGCCAGTTGCAACTGGCGGGCAGCGAGGTGTTTGTGTTGGCGCACTGGGTCACCGACCGGGATTTGCCGCGCCGCTTTGACGTGCCTTTTCTGGTGGCGCGCATGCCGCACGGCCAAACGCCGTTGGCCGACGAAGCCGAGCAGTTTGAGCCCAGTTGGGTGCGCCCCGCCGATGCGCTGGCCAGGCATGCAGCAGGCAGCTTCTTCATGGTTTTTCCGACCCTGCGCACGCTCGAACGGCTACAGCATTTCACCGATGTGGAAGCCGTTCTCGAGGCCTGCGCCGTCACTGACGAACCCCTTTGGACCTCTTGCCCACGCGCCGGATTTCTGGCCGGCCAAGAGGCGCGCTACATGGAACATGAATCTGCTTTTGGGGAGTTAGCGCTGACCAGTCCCGATGGGCAAATCGTCCACAGCCTCGACTGGCAAATCACGCGGCCGGTACCGCTGCTGAAAAATCTGATGCGTTTGACCGCGCCCAACCCCGGTGTGATGACCGGCCCCGGTACCAACAGCTATCTGGTCGGTGATGTCAACACGGGCTACATCGCGATTGATCCCGGACCGGCTGACGTCGACCACTTGGCTCGTTTGTACGCCGCTGCCGGCGGTGACATCCGCATGATTGTCTGCACGCACTCGCACCAGGATCATTCACCCGGCGCGCAGCCGTTGCAAGCAATGTGCGAAGCCGGCGGCCAGCCAAAGCCGCCGATTCTCGGTTTGGCTTCTCTGCCGACAGCCCGCGCCGACAGCGCCTTCACACCCGATCGAGCACTGGCAAACCATGAGCTGCTGACACTCGTGTCCAAAGGGCCACAAGGCGACACGACGCACACCCTGAAGGTCATCCACACCCCCGGCCATGCCGCCAACCACCTGTGTCTGGTGATGCTTGAAGACGGTCTGTTGTTCAGTGGCGACCACATCCTCAACGGCAGCACGACCATCGTCAATCCGCCCGATGGCAACATGAACGCTTACCTCGACTCGCTCGACCTGCTCAGCGCCGCCTGTGATGCGCATGCCATCGAATTCATACTGCCGGCTCATGGCTATGTGTTGGGCCAAGCCAAAGACGCCATCGCCCAACTCAAGGCACACCGGCTCAAGCGCGAAGCCAAAGTCTGGGCGGTGATGCAGGCCAACCCGACCGGCACGCTTGACGACTGGGTCCCGCTGGCCTACGACGACGTGCACGAACGCGTTTGGCCGATCGCCAAACGTTCGCTGCTGGCGCATGTGGAGCGCATTCAAGCGCTGCAACTGACCAGCCACGGATGACGCCACTCTCGCCACATCAGCCGCACAAGCCGCATCCGGATGCGCGGCGCCGCGCCCTGCACGCGATTGCGCTGTTCGAAGCCATCAAGGGCTTGGCGGCGCTGGCCGCCAGCATCGGCTTGCTGGAGTTGCTGCAGCATGATGTGCACCATTTGGCGATGGCATTGCTGTGGCGCTTTCACCTAGATCCGCAAACGCATTACCCTGAACTGCTGCTGCATTACGCCGACCTGTTGGTGGGCCTTAACCTGAGGACGATGGCGCCCGTGGCGGCGGCTTACATCACCGTGCGCCTGCTCGAAGCCTATGGCTTGTGGAAAGAAAAATTATGGGGTGAATGGCTGGCCGCCTTGTCGGGCGCACTCTACATTCCGCTGGAAATTGCCCACCTGATGCACAGCACCACGCTGGTCAACGCCGGGGTGCTGCTGGCCAATGTGTTGATGGTGGGCTTCCTGGGCTTTCAGCTCTGGCGCCGGCTGAAACCCAAGCCGGCCACCGACCATGAAAGTCCATCGAATTAGTGTGAAGCTCGCCGATAAGCCGGATTTTGTGCGCCGTGCCAACTTGCCGAAACAAGCTGACGCGGTGTGACCGTCATTAATCTGGGCCGGGGGTCACCCCACCGGCTCAATGCTACCTACCCGCCAGCTCTGCGGAACCACATCAACGCTGGCCTACTTGGTATTGCTGCGCGTAGAGATTGCCCGTTTCACCCGGCTTGATGGGTTGCCCCAACAAGCCGACTCGTCTCTGTTGCTCTGATCCTCACCTCACGGTGGAGAGGTATTACCTCCTACGCTGTCCTGTGCAGTCCGGA
>CANCCE010000121.1 GCA_947374505.1 Comamonadaceae bacterium
CTGGCCTATCCGCAGCCAGCCGACAGCTACAACGATGCAGCGCTCAAGCAAGCCTTGAATGACGCCTTGTTGCCACAACTCGCAGAGCGCTTGGATGACCGCGACGCCTGGAGCCAAAAGCTGTCGGGCGGCGAACAACAACGACTCGCCATCGCCCGTGTGTTGCTGAAAAAACCGCAGTGGATCTTTGCCGACGAAGCCACCAGCGCGCTCGACGAAGCCGCCGAAAAAACGCTCTATGCCAAGCTGCTGGCGCAAACGCAGGAAGCCGGTGGCGCGCTGGTGTCGATCGCGCATCGTCCCACGGTGGCAGCGTTTCACAGCCAGCGCTGGGAGTTGGAAAAAACGCTTGCAGGGGCTGCGGCGGCGTATGTGTTGACGGTTCGATGAGGGGATCGGTGGGATCGGTCAGACTCCGGAAAACCCAGCATAACCGCGCGCCCGCAACTCACAGGCCGGGCACGCACCGCAGCCGTAACCCCACGCATGCCGGTGCTCCCGGTCGCCTAAGTAGCAGGTGTGAGTGTATTCAATGATCAGGTCGACCAGCTTGCTACCGCCGAGTGAATCAGCCAAGCGCCAGGTGTCGGCTTTGTCGATCCACATCAGCGGCGTCTCGATCAGAAAGCGTTTGTCCATGCCGAGCGACAAGGCCAGTTGCATGGCTTTCATGGTGTCGTCACGGCAGTCAGGGTAGCCTGAAAAATCGGTTTCGCAAACGCCGGTCACCAACACCTCAAGCCCGCGCCGGTACGCCAGTGCGGCCGCTAGTGTCAAAAAGAGCAAATTGCGGCCCGGCACAAAGGTATTGGGCAGGCCAGAGCTTTCCATTTTGAAGGCGGTGTCGCGCGTCAGCGAGGTCTCACTGACCTGGCCTAAGACGCCGAGGTCCAGCAAGTGGTCTTCGCCGAGCTTGCCGGCCCATTCAGGGAACTGTTCACGCAGCTGTTGCAACACCACCAGCCGTGCATCCAACTCAACGCTGTGGCGCTGGCGGTAATCAAAGGCAATGGTTTCAACACGCTGGTAGCGGGTCAGCGCCTGCGCTAAGCAAGTGGTGGAGTCTTGTCCCCCTGAGAACAAAACGAGAGCGGTGGTGTGCATGAAAAGCAGTGTGCGTTGGAGGTTGCTGACGAGACGGATCAAGTCGAATCAAATCGACTTGTGCCTGATTTTAAAAGCGCTGAGCTTCAACCTGCCAAATGAGGCGCTGGACTGGCCTTCAAAAACGACAGCTGGACGGTGTCTTCGGACTGCGAAAAACCGACCGATTCGGCTTGCGCAAGCGCCGCCACATCCCGCCAAGTCAAGGCTCTGTACTCGGAGGGTGGGCTGTTTTCAGCGCTGCGCTCGGCGGGCTTTCGAATAATCGACAAAGCAACGCCACCTGGCACCTCGGCGGCTGTCAACACGACATCAGCCGGGCCGGGTTGTTGATCGCTGAGGGCCAACAGTGCTGCCGGCAAGACGCTGCGCAATGCCGCGGTGGTCACGGCCACCGAGAGCTCAGCCATCCCATTGACGATGACGAATCCCCTGAAGCGGAGCTCGGTGGTGAGCAGACTCAGGCAGTCCACCACACCGCTGTCCAACCGCGTCACTGCACCGGTTTTTGGCACCAGCCAAGACATGAGGTTCAGGCAGGTGCTGGCTGAGGTGCGCGCGAGCTTGTCAAGCGCAGCACTGTTGTCGCGCAGATGAATCAAGTCGGGTGCATCGCTCTGCAGACGCCTGTCGATCATGGTCGCAATCATGCCGATGGGCTGAAACTCGCCGACCAGATGGTGGCGAATGGTCGGCGCAAGACGCCGCAGCAAGGCGTAGCGGGCAGCTTCTGCCAGCGCCAAGTCATCAACGGCGGCATCCGTTTGGATGGATCTGTCTGAGGGGTTCTGCATAAAAAGAAAAGGACATTGCCCATGAAGGCTATTTTGTCAGCATCGTCACTATTGACCAGCTTTTACAGAGATGATGTAGGACGGTAGCTCATTTACAGCCAAATGATGCCGCTAAGTAGATAGGTTGGTGAAAATCTAAGCTGATTTGTATTGCAACAACCGCTACGCAAAGCCTCTTGGAATCCCATGATTTATTTGGTTGAAGACAACGGTGTCGTTAGCGACAGCTTGGCCGGCATGCTGAAAGAAATCGCCAGCGTCAAAGTGGCTGGCGTAGCGAGCACTGAGGCTGAAGCAACAAAATGGCTGCTCGGGCACCCGGATGAATGGCAAATGGCGGTGGTCGATCTGTTTTTGTTGCAAGGCAGCGGCTTGGGTGTCCTGTCCAGCTGTGCCAACCGCAAACCGACCCAAAAGGTGGTGGTGCTCACCAACTACGCCACCGCCGATATTCGCCGACGTGCGCTGGCACTGGGCGCTGATGCGGTGTTCGATAAAACCCAAGAGTTGGACAAGTTCTTGGCCTACTGCACCGCCAGCAGACTCAGTGCCGCTTGAACACAACGCTCGCCTGGCTTTGCAGAAGCCTTTGAAGGGTCGATTCAATAACCTCCTGCTACAGTCTTGTGATGATTGATTTTTCTGCGGCTGCTCCCGCCCTGTCCCCCGCTTTCTCAGGCGTATTGCCGCAACCCGATTTCATTCAGTTGCACCATGAAGACCGGGCCGCTGTGCGGGCTGAACTGGTGGCCGGCTTGCTGGCGCCGCAAGCCTTCACGTCCCCCAAATACCTGTATGACCCCCTCGGTTCGCGGCTGTTTGAAGCCATCACCGAGTTGCCTGAGTACTACCCGACGCGCACTGAGGCCGGCATTTTCAAAGCGCATGCCACTGCCATAGCAGCGCGGGTGCCAGACAACGCTACGCTGGTCGATTTGGGCGCGGGCAATTGCGCCAAGGCGGCCAGCCTGTTCGCGGCTTTTGCGCCGGCACGTTACGTGGCGGTGGACATTTCGGTTGAGTTTTTAAGACAAGCGCTGGGCAGTTTGCAAGCGCAACATCCGCGGCTGCCGATGCTGGGCGTCGGGATGGACTTTTCAAGCTCGCTGCAACTGCCGCCGCAAGCCGGCAACGGCCCGAACGTGTTGTTTTACCCGGGCTCTAGCATTGGCAACTTCACACCCACTCAGGCGCTGGCTTTTCTGCAGCAAGCCCGCAGCGCGTGCAGCGGCGGCGGGCTGCTGATCGGTGTCGACCTGCTCAAACCACGCGACGTCTTAGAGCCCGCGTATGACGATGCGCTGGGTGTCACCTCGGCGTTTAACCGGAACCTGTTACCGCACCTGAATCAATTGGTCGGCAGCGATTTTCAGTTGGCTGACTGGCAGCATGCGGCCTTGTTCAACGCAGCAGAATCACGCATTGAAATGCATTTGCAAGCCACCCGTGACGTGCAAGTGCGTTGGCCCGGCGGCGAGCGGCGCTTTGGCCAAGGCGAACGCATTCACACCGAAAGTTCGTACAAATGGCGAGCGTCAGATTTTGAGCAATTGCTGCAAACTGCCGGCTTTGTCAACACACAGGCCTGGACCGATGAACGCGGCTGGTTTGCGGTCTTCTGGGCCGCAGGATAAAACCATGACTCAAGCCAAGCCCAACATGCAGCCCGTGCGCATTGTCATCGTCAGCCCTGCGCTGGCGGACGCCAACAACGGCAACTGGCAAACTGCACAACGCTGGCGCGCGTTGCTGGCAGCGCACAGCGTGCGCATCGTCAAGCAATGGCCCGACACCGAGGCTCAGACAAAAGGTGCAGCCCAAGACCAGGTGATGCTGGCGCTGCACGCCCGTCGCTCGGCGGCTTCTGTGGCGGCTTGGGCGGAGCGCCAGCCAACGGGAGCGCAGGGTTTGGCCGTGGTGCTCACCGGCACGGACCTTTACCGCGACATTCAATCCGATCAGGCCGCCCAACAATCGCTCTCACAGGCCTCGCAACTGGTGGTCCTGCAAGCCACCGGGCCTGAGGCTTTACCGGCGGATCTGCGCGCGAAAACGCGGGTGATCTTCCAGTCCAGCTCGGCGTTGCCAGCGCTGTCCAAGCCGTCAACGCAAACACAATTGCGCGCCGTCATGGTGGGCCATCTGCGGGACGAAAAATCGCCGCAAACCCTCTTTGCCGCCGCCCACCTTCTGCAAGGAGAACCGAATCTATTCATCGACCACCTTGGTGAAGCGCTGGACCCGGCGCTGGGCGAGGCGGCTCGGGCGACTGCCGCAGCCTGTCCAAATTACCGCTGGTTAGGTGCACAACCGTACGCCGCGACGCGTCGTCATATTCAGCGTGCGCATGTGCTGGTTCATGCCAGCGTGATCGAAGGCGGCGCCCACGTCGTCATGGAAGCCGTCCTGAGTGGAACGCCGGTGCTGGCTTCGCGTATTCCGGGCAATGTTGGCATGCTGGGCGATGACTATGCGGGCTATTTCGAGCCGGGCGATGCCGAAGGTCTGGCGCAACTGCTGCGGCGTTGCCACGGTGTGTCTGGTGACACATGGCTGGCGCAACTGCAAGCCCAATGTGCGCTGCGTGTCCCTTTGTTCAGCCCCGAGGTGGAACGCGCCGCCTTGCTGAAACTCGTGCTCGATTTGAGCCGCGCGAACTAGCCGTGCCTTGATTCGTTGGTGTCTACCAGCTTGCCGTTTTGTTGATAGGCTGATAAATTAAAGAGTCTATTCATCAACCCCCCTTTTATCCGCATGAGCAACCACAAATTTCGAGTCGCCGTCATTGGCCTGGGCTGGTGGGGTCAAACTATCTCGCGGCTGATCAAAACATCGGCTGTGCTGGAGCTGGTCGCCGGCAGCGATCTGAACCAGACGACTGGTCGCGCTTTCACGCAAGAAATCGGCGTTGATTTTCTGAATGATCTGGACGCTGCGCTGGCCGACCCGCGTATTGAGGGCGTGATCTTGTGCACCCCGCACACCCAGCACGGCCAGCAAATGATGCTGGCCGCCCAGGCAGGCAAACATATTTTTTGCGAAAAACCACTGGCGCTGCAACGCGCTGACGTGGTCGCGGCCATGGCCGCCATCAATCAGCGCGGTCTGACGCTGGCCGTCGGACATGAGCGGCGCTTTGAGCCGCCCATCATCCGGGCGATGGAGATGATTCATTCGGGTGAGTTGGGCCGGCCACTGCAAATGGAAGCCAACTTCAGCCAGGACAAATTCTTAAGCTTGCCGCCCGAGAACTGGCGACTGTCTGCCGCTGAGGCACCCGCCGGCCCGATGACCGCCACCGGCATTCACTTGCTCGACTTGTCGATTGGTGTTTTTGGCCCGGCTGAAACGGTCTACGCCAGCGTCAAGCAGCTCGGCAGCTCACTCGTCAACGGCGACACGCTGGCCATTCTGGCCACTTACAAAAGCGGCGGCCATGCCTTGATCAGCGCTATTTTGGCCACGCCTTTTGTCGGTCGCTTTGCGGTCTATTGCAGCCAAGGCTGGGTTGAGGTGCGCGACAAAAGTCACCCTGAGGCGTCCACCGGTTGGCTGCTGACCTATTGCAAGCGCGGTGAAGCAGAGCAGAGCATCGCCTATGAGCCCTACCCGGCCGTACTCGCCAACCTCGAAGCCTTTGCCGATGCCGCCCAAGGCCGCAAACCCTACCCGGTGCCGCAAGCGCAGATGCTGGCCAATATCTGCGCGCTAGAAGCCGTGGTCAAGTCAACCCGCAACGCCAGCATTGAGCAGGTCGAAGCGGGCTGAACAGCCCTTGGGGTTCGGCGTTGAGCGCAGCTTGAGCGCCGTTCAGCGCTTGGCTGAAATGTTCAGCAGGCGCGCGGCATTGCCGCCCATGATCATGTCTTTGTCCGAGCGCTTCAGGCGCTTGACCGATTCGATCAGCCCCATCGGATCCTCTTCGCCCATGTCGTAGGGGTAGTCGGTGCCGAGCAGCACATGGTCTGCGCCATAGCGGTCAATCAGATTGCCCAGCATGACCGGGTCAAAAGTGATGGTGTCAAAGAAAAACTTCTCGAGATAGCTTGACGGTGGTTGGCTGATGACGGTGCGGCAATCAGGCCGCGCGCGATGCGCGTGATCCATGCGCGCCCAGTAGTGCGCCAAGTAACCGCCAGCATGGGCCAAGAGAATTTTCAAGCCAGGATTGCGCTCCATCACACCATCGAAAATCAAATGGCTGACAGCGATGGTGGTGTCGAGCGGATTGCCGATGACGTTGTTTAAATAATGATCCTTCAGCCGCTCCGCAGACGTGAAACCATTCGGGTGCATGAAAAGCGCCACACCCAATTCGTCCACCCGGCGGAAAAATTTCTCCAGGCCAAGCGAAGGATCCGTCAGGTCCTTGCCGTTGACATGGGTGTTGATCTCAATGCCGCGCAGACCCAATTTGTTGACCGCACGATCCAGCTCGATCACCGCCATGTCGGCGTTTTGCAGCGGCACGGTGCCAATGCCGACAAAACGATCTGGCCACTGCTGAGTCAGATGCGCAATGCCGTCATTGACATCGCGTGCCAACTCAGCGCCAAAAGCGGCTTCTGCAAAGTAATAGTACTGAAAGGGTGCGGGCGAGACCGCCTGAATATCGATGCCCATGCGGTCCATGTCAGCCAAACGGACCGCGATGTCTGACAGCTTAGGCGCCCGGTCTTTCATCTGTCTTGTATTGACGTCGCGCGTCAACTGGTTGGCAAAGATGAAAGGCATCTCTTGCTCAGCAGGATTGAGCACCGCGGCTTTCTTACCGACTTCAGGATTGAAGTAATGGCAATGCATGTCGATGCGCAAAGCATGCTTGGCTTTGCTGCCAGCTTTCTTGACCGGCACCGAGAGTTTCTGGGTGCCGGACGTTTTAGTGGCGGCAGCAGAGTGCTTGTGCAACGGGTTGGCGCAGCCGGGTTGGCAGGTGTACAGCATCGTATCGATCCCTTGCTTGGTTTATTCAGCTTTGATGTTGTTGTCCGTCACAAGCTTCGAGTACCGGGCATGCTCAGCAGCCAGAAAAGCGACGAACTCTTCTTGCGAACTGGCCATCGCATCGACGCCCAAACCGGCAAAGCGCTCTTTCAGATCAGGGTCGGCCATGACTTTTTTCAGGACAACCAAATAGCTGTCGACCACGACCTTTGGTGTTTTGGCCGGTAAGAAAACACCCCACCAGTTGTTCGCGACCAAGCCATCGAGTCCAGCTTCCGCAAAAGTGGGTACATCGGGCAACATACTCATGCGGGTGGCACTGGTCACCGCCAATGGGCGCAGGCGACCGGTCTTGATATGCTGAGCAACCGGCAGTGCGTCAGACACCATCATGTTGATCTGCCCGGCGATCAGATCCGTCACAGCCAGACCACCGCCTTTGTAAGGAATCTGCGTCATCTTGACCTTGGCTTGGCGCATGATCATTTCGCCGGCCAAGTGCGCCATGCTGCCAGGGCCGCTGGTGCCGAAATTGATCGTCTCAGGCTTGGCACGGGCGGCTGCCAGCAAGTCACCAAGCGTCTTGAAGGGTGAGGCGGCTGGGACCACCAACACGTTCGGGCCCACCGCGGTGAGCGAAACGGCGATGAAGTCTTTGTCCATGCTGTAAGGGACTTTGGAAATCAGCGGATTGACGGCGGCGGGGCCGAGGTTGCCAACCACAAAGGTGTAGCCATCAGCCACTTGCCGGGCGGTGTATTCCATGCCGATGGAGCCGGCTGCGCCGGGCTTGCTCTCGATGATCACGGGCTGTCCCCAAGCTTCGCTGAGCTTTTGACCCATGATCCGCGCCATCAAGTCAGAGCTACCGCCGGCGGGATAGGTCACCACCAACTTGACGGGTTTGGAGGGAAAGGGTTGGGCTTGCGCTTGCGCACCCGTCCAAAATGAAAGACACAGCGCTGACGCTATCAAATAGCGCAAGGTCAATGATTTTTTGCTATTGCACGACATCTTGTCTCCTTGTTTTTTCACATCATTTCAAACCACAGTCTCTACACACCAAATCAGTCTAATAGGTCGTTCGATAAATAACCTCCGTTGTTACCCTGATGCAACTCATCCTGGCAACTTGCCGCCTTGGCCCAACCACCAGACCAACAACTGGGTGCAGTCAGCTGCATCCAAACCGCTGGCTGCGGCGGCGTCAAAATTCTCCAGCGTGGCGGCGGTCAAGGGCATTTTTCGATGCTGTGCAGTGCCTTGGGCCAGCATCGACCGCACATCTTTGCGCATGGTGCCGAGGTTGACTGTCACCGTGTCGTTTTTGTCACCCGCCAGCGCCTGCGCGATCATGGCGCCGCGTCCCTTCAGCATGTTGGG